>NZ_LARO01000002.1:0-78804 GCF_000980505.1 Lactobacillus sp. N54.MGS-719 | reverse complement strand
AGTCACGGCATTGGCTTCATCTCCACTTTACATAGTAAAAGAAAAAGTGTTGAACGACTACTCCGTCGAGTAATCATCCAACACTAGATTAGTATGTTTTATTATTCACTTTTTTAATCTAAATCATCCAAATACTGTTCGATAGCTTCTTCACTATTTTCTATTTCACAAGCGACAACTTTTTTTCGAATTTGGTTAAGGGTACGGCCTAATTGAGCACCTGGACGCATCCCTCGCTTAATTAAGAAACGGCCATCTACTGCCAATTCACTTGGAGTTTTAATCGGCAAAGCCAAATAACGATCCACCAAAGCTTCAGAAGAAACAGGTTGACCCAAAATGTCAGCCACATCAATGGTATTGATAATTATATCTTCCCCAGCTTCAAACAATTCGTAATCAGTTGGCACATGATCTGCAATCAAATCAAACATTTTAATAATTTGTTCAACTTTTTCAGTCATGGCATTGGAGTTCTTCCAATCGCGCATAAATTTGCCAATGTTTTCATTAGGTACTTTAAGCAAGATAATAATTACTGCCCACAGGCTAGTTTCCATGGTTGGACTGAATTTTAATTGTGGGTAGACTTGCAATAAGTCCTTTTTACCAGCAAAATCGGGCACGTCTTCACTTAATTGCGTATCTAGGAATATTTGAAATGCCTGTCTTGAAAATGGTCCTAAGCCCATTTTGACAAATTCTTCGCGGATACGTTCAACTGAAATCTTCTTTAACAGCTCATGATTGTCTTTGATAGCCTGTTCAGTTTTTTCTTCTAGCTTAAATTCCAATTGACTCATGAATCTGACGGCACGCATCATTCTTAAGGCATCTTCATGGAATCTCTTTTCAGGATTGCCAACGGCACGAATGATATGATTCTTTAAATCTTCAATACCATTGAATAAATCAACGATATCACCGTGCATGTCCATTGCTAGGGCGTTAATCGTAAAATCTCTTCTCTTCAAATCTTCATCAAGGTTTTGAACAAAAGTTACGTGATCCGGTCTTCTAAAATCCTGATAACCGGATTCTGTTCTAAAAGTGGTGATTTCATAACTTTCACCGCCATATAAGACAGTTACGGTGCCATGTTTAATACCAGTATCAATTGATTTATCAAAAAGTTCCTTAACCTCTTCTGGATAAGCACTGGTAGTAATATCGACATCGTGGACATGTCTATGCAGTAAAACGTCTCTGACGGAGCCGCCGACAAAATAAGCCTCAAAGCCTGCATCTTCAAGCGTTCGCAGGACCGGCATTGCTTTAACGAATATTTCTGGTAAATTATCTATTCTAATCATTAATAAAATCTCAATTCTTATTCTTTTTAATTCTTTGTCTGTTAGAATGAAGGAAAAGACTTAAAGGAGGTAAGACAAGATGAAAAGAATCAACAAAGCAACATTCATTGATCTTTTGATGATTGCACTTGGATGCGCCATCTACGGCATCAGCCTAGATATGATTTCCGTACCCAATAAACTAGCAGACGGAGGTTTAAGTGGTATATCGTTGATATTGCGCCACTTCTGGGGCATCAACATGGGTTTGTCGACCCTGATACTAAACATTCCTCTTATTTTATTAGGTTACCGTTTCATGGGTAAACGCCTTTTAGCGTATACAATTTGGGGAACGGTGTCTCTTTCCTTTTTCCTTTGGTTTTGGCGCTCAGTTCCTATTATAAAACAATTAGATTTAGAACACGACCTCTTCCTCTCAGCAATTTCTGCTGGTGTGCTTTCCGGGATCGGATTAGGACTGGTCTTTAGATATAATGGAACTTCTGGGGGAACTGATATTATTGCCAGAATTTGTCAGATTAAATTTGGTATTTCTTCTGGTAAAATGCTGCTGTTCTGCGACGCCGTAGTTTTGTTTGCTTCTCTATCATACTTGGATATCAAGCACATGATGTACACGCTGCTTGCGTCATTTATTTTATCCCGCGCGATGGACACAGTTCAACAAGGCGCCTACAGTGCTCGTGGTCTTTTGATTATCTCAGATAAATATGAACAGATTGGCCAAATGATTGACCTCAAGCTGGAACGCGGCTTTACCTATTTCAAAGCATTGGGTGGCTACAAACAAGATGAAAAAAGAGTAATCTACGTCGTAGTTGCACCACGTGAAATTCCTGCTATTAAACAATTAATCAAGCAGGAAGATCCTAATGCCTTCGTTTCAATTCTTGAAGTGCACGAAGCTCTGGGTGAAGGATTTACTTATAAGCAAAAACGCCACCACTTCTTCATCAGAAAATAAAAAGAACCGACTGAAAAGTCGGTTTATTTTTTTACAAATTATTATATAAGTCCTGCATTTCATCGTCCTCAGGGACAAGCTTCAAGTAGCGTTCAAGCAGTTGCTTAGTAATATCGCTATTATTTTGAGCATTGAAGAACATAATCATTTGACGCAAGAAATCAGGATTTTCTTTAAAGTCAGGGTAAGCCAATAAGAATTCGCTTTGAGCTTTTTCACTATTGTCGAGTCGTTCATAAGACAAGGCCATATTCCAGTGAGCTTGAGGTTCAATATTCTCATTATCCAAATCTTTGAACAAAGCGATGTTGCTGCTATCTTGATGCATATGAAGATACAAGTTAGATAGCTGCATACGCAAATCACTGTTGTCTGGAGCAATTTTTAGACCCTTTTCAAGCAAATCTCTGGCAGTATCCATTTCATTCAAATTAGCAGCGGCTCTGGCTCCTAATGAATACAAAGTTTCATCTAGTTCGTTATAAGCTAAACCGGCTTGTGCGGTCCGCAAAACTTGTTCGTTGTCGTGCTTATGTTCATAAGCTTGCGCTAATAATGGATATGCATTGACATAATCTGGGCTCTGTTCAATTACTTCATCTAAGAACTTAATTGCCTTGTCGTCATCGCCAACCGATAACATTACCAGCCCAGCTTCGTATTTGCTATCAATATCGAAAATGCTGTCGCTACGTTTTCTAATAATTTCAGCAGCTTGCTCATAGTTGCCCATTTTAGCATTTGTGGCAAAAAGACGCTGATTTAAGTTAACTTCGCCAAATGTTTCTTGTCGTTGAACTAAATCTTTATACAAGGCTAAAGCTTGTTCGTAGTCACCGCTTAAATAGTCTAATTCTGCTAAACCGAATTTAACCGCATCTTCTTCAGGTGCAATTTTCAGTGCTTGCAATAATTTATCCTTTGCTGTCTCAATTAAGCCGCTTGTTTGGTAATAATCAGCTTGAACAAGCAGACTATCCAGATAAGCAGAAGAGTCGTGAGAGACGCTATAAAGCAGCGACAAGCCATCGTCTTCATCGCCATCATTAAGTAAAATTTCTGCTAGATATACTTTAAACAAATCTTCTTTGGGAAATTTGACAATTAAGGCACGATATACTTCTTTAGCTAAATCAGTAAACCCTAAGCCCGTCAGGTTTTCAGCTAGTGATGCTAAAATTTCAGGATCATCATTATTTAGTGCTTCTTTTAAAAGGTGCTTACTCTGTGAAAAATCATGATTTTGAATCGAATCAAGCAATTGTTCAGAATAACTCATTGTTTTGCCTCCAATCAGACTATTATTGTACTAAAAAAAGACGCCGGAACAAAACCCAACGTCTTTTATTAGATGTTTAAGTAATTGACTACTTAACAGCTTCCTTAAGAGCCTTACCTGGCTTGAATGCAGGTACTTCACTTGCTGGGATTTCGATTTCATCACCAGTTTGTGGGTTACGACCCTTACGTGCTGCACGGTGGCGTACTTCAAAAGTACCAAAACCGATCAATTGTACCTTTTCACCCTTAGCAAGGTTGTCTTGGATTGAGCCAAAGATAGCATCAACAGCAGCAGCAACTTCCTTCTTAGTCAATTTAGTCTTTGAAGCAACTTCAGAAACTAATTCAGCTTTATTTGCCATAAATAATTCACCTCCTGAATTTGAACCCGAAGTCCAAAGTTTGTTCTTTGTTTTTAAAAAACAAGGAATAATGATCACGACTAATCATTGTTTCCTAGAAACCAAAATATCACAAAACCCTTATTACAACAAGGTTTTTTAGCAAATTTGGCAACTTTTTTATTACTTTCTCTTTCTAGGAATGATTTTTATCGGTGTTCCCGTAAAATCAAAGTTTTGACGCAATTGATTTATAAGGAATCTTTCATATGAAAAGTGCATCAATTCCGGATCATTTACAAAGACCACAAAAGTTGGCGGATTAGTGCTTACTTGGGTCATGTAGTAAACGCGAAGTCTCTTTCCTTTAACCATAGGCGTAGGAACAAGCTTGCTGGCTTCCAGCAATAAGTCGTTTAAGACACTTGATTGAATACGTTGGTTTTGGTTGTCATAAACTTCTTTGACCATTGATGGAATTTGATCGAGACGTTGACCAGTCTTAGCAGAAACAAACAAAATTGGAGCGTAATCCAAGTATTGGAATTCTTCTTTGATTTCACGTTCAAATTCTTTAGCACTGGTACTGTTCTTCTTAGGCAGATCCCATTTGTTAACCACAATGATTATTCCACGGCCTGCTTCATGCGCATATCCGGCCACGTGCTTGTCTTGTTCTCTAATGCCTGTACTTGCATCAAGAACCAGCAAAACCACGTCTGAGCGTTCAATAGCGCTCATAGCACGCAAGACAGAATACTTCTCGGTCTTTTCGTAGACCTTGCCGCGTCTTCTGATTCCGGCGGTGTCGACTACCTTGAATTTTACCCCATCTTTAGTAAAAGGCGTATCAACTGCGTCTCTAGTTGTACCTTCTTCGTTAGCAACAATAACTCGATCTTCACCGAGCAACTTGTTAACAATAGAAGATTTACCAACGTTTGGTCGACCAATTACGCTGAATGAAATGACATCCTCAGCTTGGGTGTCCTTATCTTCAGGGAATTTATCTACAATGGCATCAAGCAAGTCACCAATACCGGTACCATGACTACTTGATACAGGAATTGGATCGCCTAAACCTAAACTATAGAAATCATAGATATCATTTCTTTGTTCAGGGTTATCAGCCTTGTTTACAGCCAAGATAACTGGCTTTTGGGTACGGTAAAGCAAGTGAGCAACACGTTCATCAAGATCCGTCATATGATTTACTACACTAGTTAGCATAACGATAACGTCTGCTTCTTCAATAGCAATTTCAGCTTGTGCACGGATCTCCTCTTCGATTTTACCGCCTTCCCAGGTAATACCCCCAGTATCGATTAGATCGAATTTATGGCCCATCCATTCGGCTTGAGCGTAGTTTCTATCGCGAGTTACACCAGGCTTATCTTCAACAATTGCTAAGCGCTGATTAATAATTCTGTTAAAGAGCGTTGATTTACCGACGTTTGGTCGGCCCACAATCGCTACAACTGGTAAAGCCATTTTCACCCTCCTTTACAAATTAGAAAATAAAAAAGCCGACGTCTGTCGGCTTTTTTAATAGAAATGACTACTTACGGTCCTTTAATTGGTCACCAATGATGTCACCTAATGCAAAGCCGTTGTCATTGTCACTCATGTACTTCTTGTTTACTGAGTTTTCGTTACGTGAACGACGTGGACGAGAACTGTTGTTGTCTGATGAAGAAGTGTTTGAGTCAGCAGCCTTGATTGAAAGTGAAATTCTTCTGTCACTTGGGTCAATGTTCAAAACCTTAACCTTAACAGTTTGGCCAACCTTTAAAACATCGCTTGGCTTGTCAACGTGCTTGTTTGAGATTTCTGAAACGTGTACCAAACCTTGGATACCGTCAGCAACTTCAACAAAAGCACCAAAGTTAGTCAATGACTTAACTTCACCTTCAAAAACATCGCCTTCATTTAAGTTAGCAGTAGCTTGTTCAAAAGGAGAAGGTTCAGTTTGCTTAATAGACAGGGAAATACGATGTCTGTCATTGTCAATACCAATGACCTTAACCTTAACATCTTGACCAGCCTTTAAAGCATCGCTTGGCTTGTCAACGTGCTTGTAAGAAATTTCTGAAATGTGAACTAAACCGTCAACACCACCAACATCGATGAATGCACCGAAGTTAGTCAAACGTGATACCTTACCTTCGATAACGTCGCCAACAACTAATTGTGATGCAACCTTGTCGAATGCTTCTTCACGTTCTTCTTCAACTAAGTCCTTATGTGAAAGGATCAAACGGTTCTTGTTTGGATCGATTTCAGTAATCTTAAGCTTCATAGTCTTACCAATGTATGGCTTAAGATCTGAAACGTAACGGTTTGAAATTAATGAAGCTGGTAAGAAACCACGAGTACCAACATCAACAAGTAAACCACCACGTACTGATGAAGTTACAGTACCTTCGATAGCTTTGCCTTCTTCGAAGTCCTTTTGTAACTTGTCGTATGCTTCTCTTTCCTTTAAGCGGGTAACTGAGAAGAAGAATTCACCATTTTCCTTGTCGCCACCGGCTCTTCTTAATACTAAGGCCTTGAACTTGTCGCCAGGCTTAACTAAATCGCGTAAGTCTGCGTTACGATCTGAAGTGTATTCACGACGAGTGATAACACCTTCAACACCAGCGTTTTCAACGCCAACATCGATTTGGCCGTCTTCAACGTCTAATACTTCGACATTGACAATATCTCCGACCTCAACTCCTTGCATTTGCTTTAATGCGTCTAAAAATTGATTACTGTTTTCTGACATATGTACCTCCCAATATCACGTTCCATTTTAAATGAAAGTCAGATATTTTTCTACTATTTTGTGCTGTTTTTTAAAAAATTTTTTGAGTTTTTTTGATTTGAGCTAAAATTGCCTCTACAACCTGGTCGATCGACATATTTGTAGTGTCAATTTCAATTGCATCATCTGCCTTTTTAAGTGGCGAAATTTTACGGTGTGAATCCTTGTAATCTCTTGCTGCGATGTCTTTTTCAATTTCATCAACAGTTTGCTTTGATTCGATCCCACGTTCCTTAAGATCTAAAAGACGGCGTTCAGCACGTGATCTAGCAGAAGCTACCAAAAAGATCTTTAATTCAGCATTAGGCAATACTGTAGTTCCGATATCACGACCATCCATAATAACATTGGTCTTGCCTGCCATTTGACGTTGCAAACTAACCATCTTTTCACGAATCTTAGGTAAAGCGGAAACTTGTGATACGTTAGCTGAAATTTCTGGAGTTCTAATTTCTTTAGAAACGTCTTTTCCAGCTACGTAAACTTTTTGTTCACCATCTTCGGATCTTAATTCGATTCCATCTTCATCAATGGCTTTTAAGATTCCCGCTTCATCCCCGTAATCCAAATTATGATTACGAGCAATAACTGTACATGCACGGTACATTGCACCTGTGTCAATATATACAAATGACAACTTTTTAGCGATGATTTTAGCAACCGTGCTCTTTCCTGCTGATGCAGGACCATCAACTGCTACTTGCATTTCAACAAAAAAGAGATCTTACCGTCGACCTCTTTTATCCTTTCTGAAAGATTATTTCAACTTAAGTGTCTGGCCAATATTGACATTTGAAGTGTCTTTAAGATTATTTAACTTGGCTAATTGATCAACAGTGAGTCCATGTTTTTGCGCAATACTAGTCAAAGTATCACCGGTTTTAACTGTATAAATAGTCTTTTCCGATGAACTAGAACTAGTTTTGGCAGAATCATTGCTCTTTGAAGAAGCTGAGGAAGCTGAGGATTTTTTCTTAGCTTGAGAGCTCTTGCTCTTTGAACTTAAAGAAGTTTTCTTGACTGTTTGAACTTCAGTAGCTTTTTCAGAAGAATGATTTGAGGCTAAGCGATATACTATTGGAACAAGTGCAATTAAGATCACTGCTAGAATTACAATTGTTGCAATCCAGCGACCAGAGCCGTTAGGTCGATGATCTTTTGCGCTTCGCTTCTCAGTAGGACGCTCATAGTGCTTGTATGGACCTGTTGATTTTTTATCCATCTATAAATTCCTCCATTCACTTAACGGATTAATTCTAGCATATTTTACGAAGCTTTGAATATAAAAAAATCCATCAACTTTTGCAGCTGATGGAATATTTTTTTAGTTTAAATTAAATCTTTTACGGACAAATGGTTTAATCGTCGTAATCGTTGCTTCAAATAACAGGTAAACTGCCACACTGTTGATGACACCTTTTAACAAGTTGAATGGAACAATAATGCTAAAGATGTACGCCTTCATTGATGGCAAATGGAGCAATTGCCCCAAATATACTTTTTCCGTAAAGTGGTAAAGCGCACCATAACCATTAATTGCTGGCAAATTAGGCACTGCAGTAATTGCATAAACAGGAGTTAAAACAAAGGCATTAGCTACAGCTAAGATGCATGTCATTGCTAAAACACCAATGATTAATCCTACAACTGGCATTAAATGTCCTTTCAGCGTCTTTCTACTCTCAGGGGTTACTTTCCTACTAAAGAAATAAAATGGCAATGAAAACGACATAGATGCCAAAAACGCTGCTATTTCACCAATGACACTTGGAAGTGCAAAACCGCTAAAAATTAAACTCAAAATCATTCTGATCACAGCGATGATTATTCCTGGAACGGCTCCGAAAATAAACATCCCGATGGTAATAATGACGTCTGAAAAATCAAATTTCAAAAAGCCCACACCAGGCATAATTGGAAATTCGAATTTCATAACTACAAATGCAATACAGCCAATTAAGGCATATGCGACAACATTGGTTAAGTTACCAGATTTAGTTCTAGCTTTATCCATAACTTACTTTCCTTTCCAAGAAAAAAGGTCTATTGCTTCAGCAACAGACCCTTAAAAGTAAAGTAAGATTTTTATTGATCTGTCTTCTTCCATCTAGACTCTAACTATCGGTATCATAAAAGATTCAGCCACAAAAGTGGGTCGCGGACTCTCACCGCCGGTCGGGACTTTCACCCTGCCCTGAAGACAATAACCTGATATTCAATTTACAATTATAAGTTAATCCAAACGCATTAACTTGTCAACTTCATTTTTCGATAATTCCCGGTATTGACCGAAAGTAAGCGAGTCCAAAGTTAAGAAAGCATATTTTTCTCGTGACAATTTTTCAACCAAATGGCCAACTGCCTTAAACATTCTTTTTACCTGGTGGTAATGACCTTCATGAATAGTCAATTGGACAATTTGAGTATCCTTACGCTTATCTGTTTTAAGCACTTTAACCTTGGCAGGAGCAGCCTTAAAATCATCCAGCTTAACACCATGGGTCAGAGTTTTAATCTCTTCTGGAGTCAAAATCCCTTTGATCTTGGCTACATAAACCTTTGAAACTTCGTTTCTTGGATGCATTAACAAGTTGGCTAATTTACCATCATTAGTCATTAATAAAAGACCAGAGGTATCGTAATCCAGACGACCTACGGGATATAAACGGTATGGTACGTCTTCAAAATAGTCCACTACTGTCTTTCGATCTTTGTCATCGCTAGCAGTTGAAACAACACCACGTGGCTTATAGAAAAGATAAGTGTGCAGACTTTCTCTTTCGATTGGTTCATCATCCACTGTGATATTGCTAAAAGTGTCGACCTTAGTACCTAATTTAGTAATAACTTTACCGTCGACTTTAACGCGTCCAGCAGTAATCATTTTTTCTGCTTTTCGTCTTGACGCAATGCCTGCTTCCGCAATAATTTTTTGCAGTCTTTCTGCCATTATTGTCCTTCTTTCTGAGTATCTTGATCTGTCTTCTTAGGATCAAACAAATCTATTTCTTCGTTATTCGCACTATCTTCAAAGTCTTCAATTAGTGGAAGATCAGCTAAACTTTGATAATTGAAGTATTGTAAAAAGTAATCAGTAGTCACATAAAGCTTTGGATGGCCTGGTGCTTCTTTCTTACCATTGGTTTCGATCAAACCGCGCCAAACCAAGGTCTGTAGCGCACCCGAAGAATTAACACCACGAATATCATCAATTTCTACTCTAGTTATTGGTTGACGATATGCGACAATTGCCAAAATTTCTAAAGCTGATTGGCTTAAGTTTTTCGTTAAATCTTTTTGGAAATATTTTTCAATTATTTCAGCTGTTTGAGGACTAGTAGTCAGCTTATAGGTGTGAGCTACATGAATTAACTGAATTCCAGAATCTTTGTTCGCAGCTAATCTTTGCTTAACTTTTTCTGCAATTTGCCCTAACTCTTCGCCATCTACTTCAAGAAGCGCAGTCAAATTTTGCTCTTCAATTCCGCTATCTCCAGCTGCATATAGAAGTGCTTCTAAATTTGCTTCCTTACTTGCCATTTACATCCGCTCTTTCTAAATCCAAATCACCGAATTCTCTTGCTTGCATAATATAAATTTCATGCTTTTTGCTTAATTCGAGCATCGCCAAAAACAATCCAATCACATCAGAAATAGACCGCATGCGATCAGCACAACTAAAAAAGCTGACTCTCTTTTTTTGCTCTAATCGCTCATGCAAATAATCAATCATATCGTTAATTGGCGTTTCTGCCACTTCGATTGAAGCGGTATTTGGCTTACGTATTTTTAAGCGTCGTAAAACCATACTAAAAGTCGTAGCTAATTCATCCGACGTAATTTGACCTTTAGGCAACGGCTGCACTTTAACCGATTTGGAGACACTAGCCTCTTTAGAAACCGTAATCGGCACTTCTTCGTTACGCTCTTTAAAATAGGCTGAAATCTTTTTAAACACTGAATATTGAATCAATTGCTGAACCAACTCATCACGTGGATCTTCTTCTGGTTCAACTTCATCTACAAAGTCATTTTGTGGTAATAAGTATTGTGACTTTATCCGCAATAAAGTCGAAGACATTACAAAGTATTCACCAGCAATTTGCAAATTTAGTTTTTGCATTTGCCCCAAGTATGCAAGATATTGACTCGTAATTTGGGCAATAGGAATATCATAAATATCGATTTTTTGTGACTGAATCAAGTGCAGCAATAAATCCAATGGACCTTCAAAATTAGGTAATTCTACTGTTAAATCTTTTTTATCCATCTGCTTCAACTGCCTTCAATAGGTCGGTATATTCGGGTACTGCCGTAATCCGCTTATTTGGATATTCATTCTTTAACTCGGCAAAAATATCCTTTTCATAACTAATTTCACGAAAACCTGGAGCAAGAGACAAGTAGCGAATAATAATGAACTTGTCTGTCATTTGTGTACCCAACACACCGACAACATTATTTTGCTTGTTACGGTACAAAAATAGCACGAAATCATTGTCTTCTTGATTCAAACTGATTTCTTCTTTTAGGTTTTCGATATTTTTGAAATCTGGCAAATATGAGAGCAACCCCATAGCCGTCTTTTCATAATCTTTTTTATATTGTATTAGCATAACTTTCACCTAAAGACGTGGATGAGTCTTTTGATACACTTGTAAAATATGTTTTTGCGACAAATTAGTATAGATTTGAGTGGTACTAATATCAGAGTGACCTAGAATCTCTTGCACAACTCTCAAATCTGCACCATTTTCTAATAAATGCGTCGCAAACGTATGACGCAAAGTGTGAGGCGTAACATCTTTAGTGATACCTGCCATTTGACAATATTTCTTTATCATTTGCCAAATAGCTTGCCTAGTTAATTTTCCTCCACGATTATTCAAGAAAAGATGTTCATCATTTTTCCCAGATTTAAGAATTAGTGGATCGCGAACTTGCTTTTGATACTTATCAATCCAGTGCAAAGCTACAGGACTAATTGGGATCAGTCTTTCCTTTGATCCCTTTCCTAAAACACGAATTAAGCCAAGATCTTCATGGATATCTTGTAATTCTAAATTAATCAATTCGCTAACCCGCATTCCTGTCGCATACAAAGTTTCCAAAATCGCACGATCCCGCAGACCCAATTTTTGTTCTACATCTGGTTGTTCTAACAAACGATTAACTTCTTCTCGACTCAAAGCAGTTGGCAGACGTCGCTCCTTTTTGGGTAAATCAATTTCCAGCATTGGATTTAACTTTTGAATATTTTGTCTTGCTAGCCATTGATAAAATTTACGCATGCTCGAAATAAGTCGACTAATCGAACTCGTTGCCTTATTCAAATCACGCTGTCTAGCTAAAAAGGCATCAACATCACTAGCTTCTGTTGGCCATGAAGACATCCCCTCTTTTTTGATAAAAGAAAGATATTCTTCGAGGTCTTGTCGATAAGCACTAATTGTATTGGTGCTCAAGCCTCGCTCAACTTGGCTAAAGCGTAAGTAATCGTCTATTTGATCCTGCAACTCATTATTCGTCATCGACATCCTCTTTTGGATCCTTAATCAAGGTGATTGTTCCTGCGTCTTTATTTTCTTCAATTAAGCCAGCTTTAAGCAAGTGACCTACAGCACGCTTAAAGGCTGACTTTGAAATACCAAAGTAAGATTTAATCTCTTGAGCATCAGACTTGTCGTAGAAAGGCAAAGTCTTAGTTTCACGTCTACGCAAACTCATCAAAATCATTTGTGCATCGTCATCAATTTCTTCAAATGCTCGAGGCAAAGCACTCAGGTTCAAACGACCATATTGGCTGACACCAATGACTCTTCCCTTAAATTGTTCGCCTAAACGCATCGGACGAGGCATTTGGGAAGCGTGAACAAAGCCCAAGTAATAGTCGTCAGTTAAAACAAAGGCTCCAATTTCACGACTAGCATAAACAGTACAAAAGACATTTTGATTATTCATATTATTAGGGAAGTTAGCAGCTAATTGATCAAAAATGTTTTCATCAGCAAGCTTTGCCCAAATTCGATCCTTGTAGTCTGTTTCCAATCTAACCAATAAACGATCATCACGGCGTGGCCATCTTTCCTTTTCGCGTGGCAGATCGTCCATTGACAATACAACATCCTTATCAGGAAGGCCAACATCGACGAATACACCTAAACCAGGTCTTACTTCAGTGACCTTACCCCAGCCATATTGATCTGGTTGAGCAAACGGTAAAAATTGCGTCATTTCACGATCATGATGCTTATTGTCATAAATGAAGCCTTCAATTTCATCACCAACTTTAGGAATATCATCCTGAGTGATTTCCTGCTTCTTTAGTTCATAAGTAATTCCATCTATCTGAACATAATAAGCATTCTCATTTTCATCAATAATTTTTCCTTTTTCAACAGTTCCAAGCATATTTAGCGTCTCCTACTTTACATATTCTTATATATAAGTATAAGAGAAATTTGAGCAAAATAAAATAGCCAGCTCGAAAGCTGACTATTTTTTGATTAGCTAATCTTATTTTTTATATCTTTAAATTAAAGGTTTGAGATTTCGCCTTGGTAGATAGCACCACGACGAGCGTCAACAGTAATAGTTGAACCATCAGAAATCTTTGAAGTTGCGTCAGTAGCACCAACAACAACTGGGATACCTAATGATAAGCCGATAACTGCTGCGTGTGAAGTTAAACCTGAAGCTTCAACAACTAAGCCTGAAGCCTTCTTAATAGCTGGGTTGTAGTCAGGGTCAGTAGTCTTAGCAACTAAGATGTCGCCTTCCTTAACCTTGCTGTTAGCTTCTTCTGCTGAGTTTGCTACAACGGCCTTGCCGATAACTGAACCGTTACCAACACCTAAACCTTGAACAAGCTTGTCACCGATGATTTGTAACTTCATCAAGTTAGTAGTACCTGAGTCACCAACTGGAACACCGGCAACGATGATTACAAGGTCGCCATCCTTAACAAAGCCCTTTTCCTTAGCTACCTTAGCAGCTACTTCAAACATGTCATCAGTTGACTTAGGCTTTTCAGTCAATACTGGTTGAACGCCCCAAACAATACCTAATGAGTGTTGAATCTTTTCGTCGAAGGTCAATGCAATGATGTCTGCGTTTGGACGGTACTTAGAAATCATACGTGCAGTGTAACCTGAATTAGTTGCAGTAATGATAGTCTTAACACCTAATTCTTGAGCAGTACGTACAACTGATTCACCAATAGCTTCGGTTACGTTTGAACCCTTGTAAGCTTCGAATCTTTGAAGTGCTAAAGTGTTACGCTTAAGCATTTGCTTTTCAGTACGTTCGTCAATTTCAGCCATAGCCTTAACAGCCTTAACTGGGTAAAGACCGTTTGCTGATTCACCTGAAAGCATAGTTGCGTCAGTACCATCAAGAACAGCGTTAGCAACGTCTGAAACTTCGGCACGAGTTGGACGTGGGTTTTCTTGCATTGAGTCAAGCATTTGGGTAGCAGTGATAACTGGCTTACCAAGTGCGTTAGCCTTACGGATTAAGCTTTTTTGTACAAATGGAACTTCCATGAATGGAATTTCAACACCCATGTCACCACGAGCAACCATCAAACCATCTGATACTTGCAAGATTTCGTCAGCGTTGTCAATACCTTCTTGTGATTCAATCTTAGGGAAGATCTTAACGTAGTCTGCACCTGCTTCTTCACAAAGCTTACGGATATCTAAGATATCTTGAGCTTTACGTGCAAATGAAGCAGTAATGAAGTTAATACCGAACTTCAAACCGAACTTGATGTCGTCAGTATCCTTTTCAGTGATACCTGGGAGGCGGATTTCAACGCCAGGAGCGTTAACACCCTTCTTTGAACCGATAACACCAGTGTTTTGAGCTTCACAAACTAATTCTCTCTTTGAGTCGTCCTTTTCCTTGATCAAAAGGTCAACCAAACCGTCATCGATTAATACGTGACCACCAACGTGAGTATCATCGTACAAACCATCGTAGGTAACGTGGATCATGTCCTTGTTACCCTTCTTGGTAGCATCCATTGATACACGGATCATGTCACCGGTGTTAATAGTAAACTTGCCACCTTCTTGTTCAGTGGTTCTGATTTCAGCACCCTTAGTGTCAAGGTCGATACCAAGAAGCAAACCAGTATCCTTTTCCACTTGACGAACCATCTTCATACGAGCAAGGTGTTCTGGGTGGTCACCGTGTGAGAAGTTGAAACGGAATACGTTTGCACCAGCTTTTGCTAAAGCGGTAATAGTTTCAATATCGTTTGAAGCTGGCCCTAAAGTACTAACAATCTTAGTTTTCTTCATTATTAAAAAAATCCTCTCCAAAAATCAACTAAATTAATATTTAGTCATTTCTTCATTTACATCCATAAGCGCATAGTCGCCTTGGTGTTTACCATCAAACAAATCAAGAATGTCGTGGGTTTCAAGTTTGCTATTCTCGATGCCGACAGCTAAACCGCCCTTCCCATCAAGAAGCAACTTAACAGCATAGTTACCCATCTTAGTAGCATTTACTCTATCTGTGACAGTAGGTGAGCCACCACGTTGCATATGTGCAAGGACATTAGCACGGGCATCAAAGTCACCGTATTTAAGTAATTCATCCTTAAATTTATCGGCAGCCATGACACCTTCTGCTAAGACAATGATACCATGATCTTTGCCATCTGCAAATCCGCGTTTAAGAGTTTCTGCAATTTCCTTAATGTCATAAGGACGTTCAGGAATTACAATAGCATCTGCGCCGCTTGCAACACCAACACGCATAGCAATATCACCACATTCACGACCCATTACGTTAACAATGAATACTCTGTGGTGACTACTTGCAGTGTCACGAATCTTATCAATTGCGTCCATAGCAGTACGACAAGCAGAATCAAAGCCGATCGTGTAGTCAGTGTAAGGAATATCGTTGTCGATAGTTCCTGGCAAACCAACTGAGTTTACGCCGTGGCGAGTTAAGGCCAAAGCACCGTGGTATGATCCGTCACCGCCAATAACGATAACTGCATCGATACCGTGCTTCTTCAATTGCTCTACACCCTTTTGTTGCACTTCTTCTTGTGCAAATTCAGGGAAACGAGCACTGTACAAGAATGTACCGCCTTCATTAATCTTGTGGTCAACATTTTCCGTAGTTAGCGGAACAAAGTCACCTGCAACCAAACCAGCGAAACCGTAACGAATTCCAAAGACTTCAAGGCCATGATGAATGGCAGTCTTTGTCACAGCTCTAATTGCTGCATTCATACCAGGGGCGTCTCCACCACTAGTTAAAATACCAATCCGTTTCATGAATTCACCTCATCATGATTATTTTGTGTAATTTCTCACATCAAATAAATATTAACATTTTTTGGTTCAAAAAGCTCATAAAAATTGCGCTAACTTAAGCTTTATTTTTGCAAATCTAATTGATAGCACTTACATCTGCGATAATTGTTTTTCTTTTAACAAAATTTAGTCTTTGAAGTTTACTTTTCGCAGATTAGTTAACAAATATTGCATTTTATTTTGATCAAAACGATCGCCCTGCGTCCGCAATCCAAGCAAATAAATATCGCCTATTTTCAGAACATCGTTAAACTTTTCATAAGCAGCTGGAAAAATGATAACCTCCTGCTGACTTGAAGAATCGGCAAAACCGGCAAAAGCCATCGTCTTGTCATTCTTAGTTCTAATTCTTTTAAGACTCATTAACTTGCCTACACCGATTCCTGATTCATTGAACTGGAACTGATTCAAAGGCAGGGCGTTAAACTTTTGCGCATATTTTTGAACGGCAACCAGCGGCGTTGTTGTCGTAGCAAAGCCCAAAACTTTTTCTTCCATTTCGGCTTTTTCACCGTTAGTTGGTATTTCAGCTGGCTTCAGTGGTGCATCCCCCAAAATCTCAGATAATGAAATATTCTGCCCCGTCAATTGCACATTTGCAATAATATCCTTACAGTTAGCCAACAATTCATTTCTGTTATCCTCAATCTGATCGAATGCTCCCGCCATGATCAAGGCTTCAATGGCATCAATTTGTAAAAATTTAGAATCTATTCTACGCAAGAAATCACTAAGTGACTTATACGGCTTAGTATTAGCCGCAATTTCTTTGGCAAAGTCTACACGCAAGCCTTTAATTGCCTTTAAGCCAACTAAAATATTGTTATTTTGCAACGTGTATTCTAATTGGCTGTGGTTGATATCAGGCGTTAGAACACGGATATTTGCTTCTTGAGCCTGCATTACATATTGCTGAGCCTTAGCCGAAGTAGAAGAATTTAACATTGCAGTATAGAAAGCTGCTGGATAATGTACTTTAAGATAAGCTAGCCAAAAGGCGATCTTGGTATAAGCCACAGCGTGAGAACGGTTAAAACCATAATTGGCAAACTGCTCAATGTAATGGTAAACGCGCTCACCTACTTCCTTAGAGTGCCCGTTTTTAACTACGCCAGCAATAAATTTGCTCTTTTCCTGCTCAATGACATCTTGCTTTTTCTTCGACATAGCCCGGCGCAAAATGTCGGCCTCTCCTAGTGAAAATCCAGCCAGAATTTGTGCCGTTTGCATAACTTGTTCCTGGTAAACCAAAATTCCGTAAGTTGGCTGCAGGATCTGCTTCAAACTTGGATCAGGATAGCGTACTGGTTCTTTGCCATTCTTTCTGGCAACGAACGTATCAATATTTTGCATTGGACCTGGACGATACAAAGCATTTACCGCTACAAGATCTTCAAAATTATCTGGATGAAGCTGACGCAAAACGCGTCTGATTCCTTCAGATTCAAATTGGAAAATCGCATCAGTTTTCCCCTGTTGGAATAATTCTAATGTCTTAGCGTCATTCAAAGGGATCTTATTAGGATCTATCTTAACTCCTTGGCTACGCACTAAGTCTAAGATATTGCCCAAAACAGTTAAGTTACGCAAGCCTAAGAAGTCAATTTTCAATAGACCCAAAGATTCAACGTATTTCTTAGTTTGTTGAGTAACAGGGATGCCAAGTGGACCTGCTTGCAAGCCTGAAATTCCGGCAATCGAATCATCACTAATGACTAATCCAGCCGCGTGAATTGAATAGTGTCGCGGCAACCCCTCTAATGCCATTGCCGTTCTGAAAAGCAGCTTATTTTCTTCTGTGGCATCAACAAGCAGTCGTAATTCACGTGATTCTTCGTAGGCTTGTTTTAACGTCATTTTTCCCTTAGAAAACGGAATAGCACGGACCCATTTATTAACTTCAACCATTGTTAGACCAAAAACGCGGCCTACATCACGCAAGGCTTGCTTAGCAGCTAAAGTACCAAAAGTAAGAATCTGTGCCGCATGATCCATGCCATATTTTTGATACATGTACTTAATAACCGTATCTCGATGAATATCAGGAATATCCAGGTCGATATCAGGCATTTCATGTCTAGCTGGATTTAAGAAACGCTCAAACAATAAATGGTATTTCAATGGGTCTACTTCTGTGATTCTTAATGAATAAGAGACAAGCGAACCACAAGCGGAACCTCTTCCAGGGCCCGTTGTAATTTTGACGCGGTGGCAATAATTGATGACATCCCAAACAATTAAGAAATAATCATCAAAGCCCATCTGATTAATAATTCGCAATTCATAGTTGAGGCGTTTTTGATATTCTGCCGGAATTTTTTCTTGTCCAAATCTTGCTTGCAGGCCTGTCTGAGCTAAGTAATGCAGATACTCCTCAGAAGTTGGAAACTTATTTTGGTGATATTTTGGTAAAACTGGCTTTTGAAAAATTACTTCTGCATTGCATTTTTCGGCAATTTTAGCAGTGTTATTAACCGCATCATCCAAATCAAAGCGATGGTATCTTTCAAGCATCTGTTCTGCATCAACCATATAATGCGAACCGTCTTGCTTAGCTAGTGGCACCATATCCTGCATCTTTTGACCTGAGCGAATGGCCCGCAAAGTCTTTTGTAAAAATTGATCGCGCGGTCTTAGATATTCGCTGTCTTCAACGGCAACTAATGGTAAATCGAACTGCTTACTTAAAGAGCGAACATAATCGAGATAGTCCTGAGCATTTTTGGCCGCATAAACGCCAAGATAAAAGTCAGGCACAATTTTCTTTAAATCACGCAAATAGTCACTGCCCAGTTGCTGGTTAGTTTCAAAAAGATAGACTAATTCACTTCTAGTATTAGCGGGAATAATTACCAATAAATCCTCTAAGTATTTGGTCAGTTCTTTGAGGGTTAAAATCTTATCGTTTTGACCATTTTCGGTTAATAAATTAATCGCACTAGAAAGCCGCAACAAATTATGATAGCCCGCATTAGTTTTCGCAAAGACCAGCAAATCATATTTTTGCGTGCTATCAATCAAGCCATTTAAGCGAATTTGCATCCCTAAAAGTGGCTTAATCCCCTCTTTTTTAGCAATTTCATAGAAGTTAACTAAACCATACGTTACGTTGATATCCGCCAAACCTACGGCACTATAGCCCTTTTCTTTGGCCGTCTTAATCAAATCCGCCACTTTGGTTGGACTATCTAGTAATGTAAATGAGCTTAGATTTTGCAGTGCAGCTATTTGCATAATAGTAACCACCTTTCGCCAAACTTGTATTAAATTTAGTATACCAAATTGCATTAATCGAGTTTGAAATTAGCCTCGGATTTTGATAAAATTCTACACGAAAGAAGGAATTAATATGGGTCGATATATCGTTACAATCGTATGGAGCGTAATCTACATGCTTGTTGTAGGCTTTATTGCTGGTCCTTTAACCCAAAGTGCTTCATTTAACGTAACCGACATGAGAAACTGTGTCATTGTTGGCGTTATCTTTGGTATTCTTTTCTCAGCAATTATTGCAACCATTACTGCTCACACAAAAAAAGATAATAGTAAGTACAGCAAGTTAAAATAATTTATTAATTAAACAAAAATACACGTGAGAATCATTTATCTCACGTGTATTTTTTTGTCTTTTAATAGAACTTGTAATTCTTCTTAGTGTCTACTTGAACATCGCCATGAGTTAAGTATTCGCTAAACATTTGCACGTAATCCTTATCAAGGGTTATTTCAATCTTATCCATGCTGTATTCCGGATAGAAGCCGCCGCCCATTGCACGGTAGTTGTTTACGGCCAAGTGATAAATCTGATCATCTTCAATTGGCTTGCCATGCAAAGTCAATTTAGTTAAGCGTTCACCTTCCGGCTTAGATAAATCGGCTTCATATTCGACAGGATAAAAGACATCAAAGTGATAAAGCATTGGCTTAGGTTTAATCCAGCGATCGATAAAAGTAATCTTGCCATCTTTATCCTTCTTCAAAAATCCTGCACTATGCTCAATAATATGACGCAGCTCTTTACCAGTTAATTTCACTCTGCATAATTGGTTAGCATATGGGTAGTTAAGTAAAATATCTCTCATCGTAACCGTCTTATCAAAGCCTTTAGCAGTCTCACTCATTACGGCAGTAGCTGAAACGTCTGCTTTGGTAAACCACAATTGCATCTGTTGAATCAAATTAATGAATGGTGCGCCTTCAATTCTGCCCTTCATCGCATTTTCAATTCGAGCAGGCTTGTTTAAGTGAGCAATAGGTTGATCGAGCCATTCTTGCGTTCTCTTATCCAAATCAGCTACTTTTTCTACTACTGCTGGATCTGGATCATAATCGTTGGTGTCAATCAACTTGGTAGTCATATTAGTAATCTTCTTAGTTTGATCATCAATATGCAAAACTACTTCTGCTACTGCTTCGCCGCGGTAACCTGGTTGCACGATTGCAGTATCTTTAGTTACCACATTCAAACGACGGTGTTGGTGACCAGTTAAAAAGACATCTACTTCTGGAATCTCGGTTAAAATCTTGTAACCCTCATTTTCACCACGATGAGGTTCCGTGGCCTTGCCTGTTACTGGGTCACTTTCAAAACCGCCGTGATACATTACAGCCAAGACATCAACTTGAGGACGCAAAATTTTAGCATAATGCTTAATCTTTTCATAGGCGGAGGCAAACTTTAAGCCGGCAACATTTTTAGCTGGTTCCCAATGTGGAATATATTGCGTGGTAATCCCTAGAATACCAATCTTAAGTCCATTCTTTTCGATGATGACATATTCCTTGCCAAAGAATGGCACGTTGGTTTCAGCATCCAAAATATTGTCATTGATGATAGGTGCCTTATTTTGATCAACATAGTAGCTTAAATAATCAAGACCAAAGTTGAAGTCATGGTTACCAAGACAGCGTGCATCATAGCCAACTGCGTTGTATGCTTCGGTAAACTTCAACAAATCGTTATAATCACCCGTTGAATGGGTGTAAGAAGCTAATGGAGAACCTTGCAGGCAATCACCAGCATCTGTTACTACAACATGATCTGCACCGTATTTTTCCTTCTCTGACTTAATTACAGAGCTTACTCGGCTTAAGCTGATGGGTGCATCATAGTCGGTTTTATTATGGTAATCAGTTGGCAATAAAAAGCCATGCGTATCACTTGAGTGCAAAAATACTAATTTCATTGTTCTAAATCCTTTTCTTAGGCATAAAAAAAGACACCATCATTACAGGTGTCTTTTAATTAGTTATTGCCGTTATCGTTGCTGTTAACAACTTGACGACCCTTGTAATAACCTTTTGGTGAAACACGGTGGCTTAAGCGGTATTCACCAGTAGTTGCATCATAGTGCATTGCTGGAACACTCAACTTAATGTGACCACGACGTGAACGTTTCTTTTGTTTAGAAGTATGTCTTGCAGGAACTGCCATTTAATTGATCTCCTTTATTGTAGTCTTAAGCTTCAGGACTGAGCGCCCTGAATTACTCACGTGATTCAATGATACTATTCAATTAAGAATAAATCAAGATCTATTCAGTTTTCTTCTTGTTTTTATTCAAAAAAGCAACCTTGTTTTGTGCTTTATGCTCTTGGCTATCGCGTCCGAAAAACCAGGCAATAATCATTCCGATGATCACCATCACTACTAACACCACAATCAAGGGCAATCTAACCTTGAAAAAGCCAAAGTTAATAGCAACTGGTGAAGTATTAAGCACCACGAAAATTACTGCAATTAGGGCAACGACTGAGCCAATAATTAAGTTTCTTTGTTTTTCCATCGCCACTACTTCCTAGAAGCAAATCTCAAGGAAAGTTCATCACCGATGACTGGGAACAAGTTGTAAAGTTTAGCTAATACTGCCAAGCTAAGTGGTACATTAAGCTCACGCTTGTCACTGCCAAAGAAGTGAACCACTTGCCAAGCAACATCGTCTGGATCAAGCATAAACTCCTGAACGTTTTTGACGTAATTGCCAGACTTATCAGCAATGTTAAAGAAGTTAGTGTAAACAGGACCAGGGTTAACGGTCATTACCTTGACGCCAAATGGTTTAAGTTCTAGGCGCAATACATTTGAAAATTGAATGACTGCAGCCTTAGATGCGCTGTAAGCAGCTGATTTAGTAGTTGGCACCTTACCAGCGATTGAACCAAAGTTAATAATTTGACCAGTCTTTTGTTCCATCATGACACGGCCAACAAGTCTAGTGAAGTACATTAAGCCTAAGATGTTTACTTGGAACATGTTGGTTACGTCTTGCATCTTTTGTTCCATAAATTCTTCGAATTTACCAAAACCGGCACAGTTGACTAAGAAATCAATATGCTTTACTTGCTTGGTAATTTCATCAAAGGTCTTTTCAATATCATCAGGCTTACCCATATCTGTTGGGAAGACATAAGCTTCAGCACCTGATAATTCTCTAGCTTCTGCCGCAATTTCTTCCAGACGATCTTTTCTTCTGGCAATCAAAATGACAGTAGCACCACGGCCAGCACTTTCAAGAGCAATTGAACGACCAATGCCACTAGAAGCACCTGTAATAATAACAACTTTATTTCTTAGTGAATCTTTCATTATTCTGCGCCTTTCATCGGAATTTCAATACGATCAAAGTCATTTACCAAAACTGTATTTGGAAATACCTTCTTAGCTTGATTCTCTAATTTCTTAGCTTTTGCTCCCATATAACGAGCAGATATATGGTTCAAACACAACTTCTTAACATTTTCTTGTTTAGCAATTTTAGCTGCCTGAACAGAAGTTGAGTGGTAATAATTGCGAGCCATTTTGCTTTCGTCTCCAGCAAAAGTTGATTCATGAACTAAAACATCCGCATCTTTTGCTAAACGAGCAATGCTTGGCGTTGAGCGGGTATCGTAAATAATCGTGACGATGCGGCCAGGCTTTTCTGGTCCCAAGAAATCTTTTCCATTTAAGACGGTCCCATCAGCCAAGGTCACTTGCTCGCCTCGTTTTAGTTGACCAAGAATTGGCCCGTTAGGGATATTATACTTTGCTAATTTATCAATTAAAAGTTCACCTGGATGAGTAGCCTCAACTACTCTAAAACCAAAGCTTGGAATACGGTGATCTAGTCTGTCCGTATAAACGCGAAAGCCCTTGTCTTCACAAATTAATCCTGGTTCAGATAATTCAACAAACTTAATGGGATAAGAAACTTTGGTTCTTGATATTTGTAAAGACGTACGCACAAATTGCTCAATTCCAGCCGGACCATAAATCGTTAATGGTCCAACATCCCCTTGAAAAGAACGGGTTGATAGCAATCCTGGCAAGCCAAAAATATGATCGCCATGGTTATGTGAGATAAAAATTTTAGTGATTTTGCGTAGTCTAATATTTGTTCTTAAAATTTGATGCTGAGTAGCCTCCCCTACATCAAACAGCCAGATCCCGTTAAGTTCATCTAGTAGCTTTAACGCTACACAAGAAACATTGCGCTGCTTGGATGGCTGCCCTGCACCTGTTCCTAAAAATTGTAATTCCATGAAAATCCTATTTCTATCTTAAAATTTTGAATGTTTAACAATTGTTTTGGTAATAAACGCACTATAATATTTCGATCCTTTTATATTAGGGTGCGTGTGATCACCATAAAACCAATCTGGATGATTCTTCGAATATGAATACCAATCAATTATTATAAGATTATGATACCGTTTTGCACCTTGTCTTAGCAAATCATTCACCGGTTTTTGCCAATCTCTAGTTGGTACATGAACATTAATCCAGAAAACTTTTCTCTTAGGCCCAACTTGATGCATGATTCGATCTAAGTCATCCATCGAGAATGGTCCATTTGTGCCTAAACCAATCAATACGTTATCGGCTAAAACTCCCTGCTTTTGATAACTGTCAAGTAGGCCAAATGCAACATCTAATTGTCTAGAAACAGCCGCATCAACTAAGGCCTTAGGCATTAATTTCTTTAAGTTGTCACTTGAACCGGCCATGACAGAGTCGCCGATTGCAGTAACTTGAATTTTTTGTGCTAACTGCAAATCAAGCTGCGAAATACCATATTTAACATATGATTTATTAACTGGGTGCTTTTTAGCATCTTTTTCCGCTTGTCTAATGATTTTCGACTTATCTTCTTTTTTTTGCTTTTGCTTTTTTAACTTCTTGATCAGCTTAGCATTGTCGCTCTTTTGCTCTTTGGTATTCTTTTGAATTCTTTGAGCAAGTTGAGTCTTATTAAAATCTTCTGCCTTTGCTCTAGGTGAAACAGCAATAGCAATGCTACCTAAAATCAAAATAAATGCTGCAAAAACTGCTTGCGTCTTTTTGATGTAATCCTTAGTCTCTAAATCCAAAATTCGAGCAAAGTAGGCCTTGGTTTTACTCCACGTAATCTTGCCCATTGGCTTTTCAATTAAGCGGTAAGTAATTTCACTTACTAGCAAAATCAAGATGATTTCAATCACATGGTACAGTACCGGATGATCACCAATATTAGTAAATTTATCTTCAAAAAAGATCATGATTGGAAATTGGTAAAGATAAATCCCATAGCTTCTTGAACCAATCCAATCGAAAATGACATTAGTCATAATTCTATTCCAGTGACTGCCTGGATGCGCAATTACTCCGGCAAACACGCAGACAATCAAAGTAAACAAAAGCATCCCACCACAATAAGCAAATGCCTGTTGCGGATTCATTGCCTTTGAGAAGAACATGACCAGCATCAAAATAAAGGAAACTAGTCCAACCAAATCAAGTATTCGTGTATCCTTTTTGGTCACATTAGGATTCAGCTGCTCTATTGGCCAAATAACTGCTAATGCGGCTCCTAAACCTAATGAGAAGAACCGCGTATCCGTTCCATAATAGATACGGTTAATGTCAGCTTTCATTAAATATAGAACCAGCATTTCAATTGCAGATGCTAATGAAAGTCCAATCAAAATCCCAAAAATATTCTTCTTTTTCTTTACTAGTTTTACCAGTAAGAAAATGACAATCGGCCACAAAATGTAGAATTGCCCTTCTACTGACATCGTCCATAGGTTAATAAAAGGCGATTCATTAGCCGCAAAACGTTCAAAGTAGCTTTGACCATTATGAATTTGCCAAAAATTGTAGACATTCAGTAGGTTAGCCAGGACGATCTGATTCAGCTTAGCTAAAAGATTGCGTTGAAACAGAAAAATATACGCCGCACTGAACCATAAAACCGAAATCAGCTGCGGATAAATCTTCTTTATTCTACTTAAATAAAAGTGTTTATTATCGTAATCTCCCGTTCTGTCATATGAATTAAGTATATGATCCGTGACGAGGTAACCTGAGAGCACGAAAAAAATTGGCACACCCAGATATCCTCCCATAAACGAATTAGAATCAAGGTGATAGAGTATTACTCCGATCACCGCTAATGCTCTAAGTCCAGAATACCCTGTAATAAACCGATTTCTTCTCATAATCTATCTCTACTCACATATTATTGTACAAATTCAAAGACAAACTTGCCGATTGCAACATCGTCTCCGTTAACTGCACCCTTTTCACGCAAGGCATCATCTACGCCTAAACGCTTAAGTCTTCTAGCCAAACGCATGATACCATCTTGGTGATCCAAATTGGTCATTTGTACTAATCTCTCCAATTGCTCTCCCTTAACAACGAATTCATGCTCGCCAACTCTTTCAACAGTAAATTCGTTCTTTTGTGGTGCCTTGTACTTGTATTCCTTAGTATTTTCAACAGTCTTAGGTTCTTCTTGTGCACGTTCTTCTTCGACTTCGGCAACCAAGTTAGCAGTATCGCTCATCAACTTGGATACGCCTTGGTGCGTTACACTAGAAATTTCATAAACTGGTTCGTCATTACCTTCTTTTTGCAAAGCTTCCTTAAATTCCTTGAGCTTGTCTTCTGCACTTGGAATATCCATTTGTGAAGCGACAATTAATTCACGCTTCTTAGACAAATCAGTTTCATAATTTTGCAATTCCTTTCTGATGGTGTGATAGTCGTCAATTGCTTTGCGACCATTATTAGGATCCATTGATACTAAGTGCAAAATTACTTTAGTTCTTTCAACGTGGCGCAAGAATTGAATACCTAAACCCACACCTTGGCTAGCACCTTCAATTAAACCAGGCAAGTCAGCCATAGAGAAGTCACGACCATCAGGTAAAATTACCATCCCTAAGTTTGGAGTCAAAGTAGTAAATTGGTAAGCTGCAATCTTTGGCTTAGCTTTAGTTGTTACTGACAAAAGCGTAGATTTACCAACTGATGGGAAACCAACTAAACCTACATCAGCTAGTAACTTAAGTTCTAGGCGTAAAACGCGGTCTTCACCTGGTTCACCGTTTTCGGCAATTTCAGGTGCCGTATTAACACTAGTAGCGAAGTGAATATTACCACGACCGCCACGGCCACCGTGAGCTACAACTAATTCTTGTCCTTTTTCTACTAAATCACCGATTAATTCACCGGTATTAAAATCATAAACTGTTGTCCCAACAGGCACCTTTAAATAAAGGTCTTTAGCAGCTCTACCATATTGAGACTTGATGCGACCATTTTCGCCATTGTCCGCCTTAAATTTACGACGGTAGCGAAAATCCATCAATGTACGCAAACCGCTGTCAGCAACAAAAATAATGCTGCCGCCGCGACCACCGTCGCCGCCAGCTGGTCCGCCATTTGGAACGTACTTTTCGTGGCGGAAAGCCACCATGCCATCGCCGCCTTTTCCGGCTTGTACTTCAATTTTAGTCTGATCAACAAATGTTGGCATGTTTATCTCTTCCTTCCGTCTTAATCTAACTTTTATTACTATACCACACAAACGCGCATTCTTGGGCGTTTTCTAGGTTTACAGCGTCAATTTTATTGTCTGTGCTTGGGTCAAAGTAAGTCCGGCAGCTCGAAGCTCATCAACCGATGCCTCTTTAATCTTCTTTAATGAACCAAAGTTTCTGAGCAGCTTATTTCTACTCTTAGGACCAATGCCTTTAATCGAGTCTAATCGGCTTGATAAAGCATTCTTGGCATGACGTCTTCTATGGAAAGTAATGGCGAAGCGGTGCACTTCATCCTGAATTCTTGTCATTAAGTAAAAACCTTCTGACTTAGGATTAAGCGGGATCAGTTTCAACGGAATACCATTGATCGGATCGCCGAATAACAAGTGGTTTGTTCTGTGCTTATCATCTTTAACCATCCCGGCAACAGGAATATTTAGGTTTAATTCGTTACGCAAAACGTCTTCACAAGCATCTACTTGAATTTGACCACCATCCATCAGGATTAAATCAGGCATTTTTTTATTTTCACGTAAAAGTCGACCATATCGTCTTCTAACAACTTCCCTGGTGTTACGAACTTCATCGCCGCCATTTTGGTGTTCAACTTCACCCTTTAATTTGTACTTTCGGTACGAAGTTTTATCTGGTTCACCATCTTTAAAAACAACTAAGGCCGAAACTGGATCTGCACCTTGAATATGCGAGTGGTCAAAGCTTTCAATAATATGACCATATGGCAAACCTAGAGCATCAAAGATCTCTTTTTGCGCACCCTTAGTTTTACGATTACCTAATTCAAGTAGTCTAAACTTATCATCTAATTTCAACTTGGCATTATCTTTAGCCATATCAAGCAACGCTTTTTTCTGTCCTCTTTGCGGCGTTCTAACTGGAACTTTTAATACTTCCGCCAAAGTATCGTTATCAAGGCCAGTAGGAACTAAGACTTCCTTTGGCAAAACGCGGTTTCTTTGCCCATAAAATTGCACAATAAATGAAGTAAATGCATCTTCTGGATCAGTTGTATCCGTTAAAGGAAACATTCTGGTTTCTCTTCTAAGTAGCTTAGCCTGACGCAAGAAGAAAATCTGTATTGAAATCCAAGATTTATCAACGTAGTAGTTGAAGATATCGCGTTGAGTGTTGTCGTTAGAAATGATTTTCTGCTTTTCAACCGTTTCTTCAATATACTTCAATTGATCTCGAATTTCGGCTGCGCGTTCGAATTCCAACTGCTCAGAAGCCTTTTCCATCTTGGCGGTCAAGTCTTGCTTTACTTCTGCAATATCACCATTCAAAAAGCTCTTAATCTTCTTAATTTGCTCGTCATATTCTTTTTGCGGCACCTTTTTAAAGCAGGCCCCTAAACACTGCCCCATATGATAGTAAAGACACGGGCGGCCTTGGTAGCCATGGCAGCGTCTTAATGGATAAACTTTTTGGATAAACTTTAACGTAGCCTGGGCCGCATAAACGTTAGGATATGGGCCAAAGTAATAACCACCATCCTTATGCACGATACTGGTCAGGCGCGTTTGCGGATCATGTTCGCGCGTAATTTCAATGTAAGGATAGCCTGTCCCCTGCTTTAACTGCACGTTGTAATATGGCTGATATTTTTTAATTAAAGTAATTTCTAGTAAAAAAGCTTCCTTATCAGTAGAAACCGTAATAATGTCATAGTCTCGAATTTCACGCACTAATTCAGCACGCCGTCCTACTTGCTTACTCTTAAAGTATGAACGCACTCTATTTTTTAAATTTTTGGATTTACCAACATAAATAACCGTGCCATTGATATCTTTCATTAAGTAGCAGCCCGGTTTTTCTGGTAATAGCTTCAACTTATTCTCAATTAATTGTGTTGCCATTCTATCGCACCCCAATAAAAAATTCGCACTAAATAGTTTAACACAGCTTTTTTAAGAAGATATTAACTTTGCTTATAGAAATAGCTATCTAGACCAAAACTTGCTATATTAAAAGAAAACGCTTAGGAGAAATACCGATGACTAATATAGTTTTTGATTTAATTAACCAATTTGGCTACATGGCCATCAGCTTTTTAATTGCGGTTGAAAATATCTTCCCGCCTATTCCTTCAGAAGTAATCCTTTCATTTGCAGGATTTGCGACGCATCACTCGCAAATGACCGTTTCCTTAGTGATAATCGCCGCCACAATCGGTGCCACTTTAGGAGCAATCATTCTCTATTGGATCGGAACTTTACTGAGTGAGGACCGTCTTGAAAAAGTATTTAATCATAAAATGTTCAAGATGCTTGGTTTCAAAAAGGGTGATGTTAAAAAGGCAATTGCCTGGTTTGATAAATATGGAACAGGCGCAATTTTCTATGGTCGTTGCATCCCCGTTATCAGAAGTTTAATCTCTATTCCAGCAGGTACCGCTCACGTTAAGCTTTCCAAGTTTTTAATTTACACTACTCTTGGTAGTTTGATCTGGAACATCATTTTAGTTTCATTAGGATCCTACATGGGTGAAAATTGGCAAGTCATCGTGAATATCTTTGAAGAATACTCATTGATCATTGCCGTTTTCATCATCATTGCCCTTATCTATGGCTCATTTAAATGGTACAAAACAAAAATAAAGGCTGATTAGACTAAAAGCACTATTTTAATAGTGCTTTTTTGCCCTTCAAGAAATTAAAAATATCATGTAAAATTAATCTATCTTTACATATTACATAGAGGGGAATGTTGCGATGAAATTTCACATATTTAGAAAACAAAGCATTCAAAACTACTTAGGAAAAGATATCAAGTTTTCCAAAACAATGAATGCCCTCGACCTAATGTCACTTGGGGTTGGTGCAGTTATCGGGACTGGGATCTTTATTCTGCCTGGTACGGTAGCTGCTACAGCTGCTGGGCCTGGAGTTAGTTTGTCATTCATGGTCGCAGCAATCGTGTGCGCCTTTGCCGGAATGTGTTATGCCGAGTTTGCTTCCGCAATTCCAGTTGCTGGTAGTGCTTATTCATACGGTAACATCGTTTACGGCGAGTTCACCGGTTGGATCATTGGTTGGGCCTTAATCTTGGAATACATGCTATCTGTGGCTACCGTTGCCGCAGGTTGGTCATCATACTTTAGTTCATTTATTAGTCCGTTTGGCTTAAAAATTCCTAAGGCCGTTTCAGGGCCAATGAATTTGTCACATGGCGTTTACTTTGACCTTGTTTCTGTTTTAATAATTTTGATTATTAGTATCCTGCTGTCACGTGGAATGAAAAATTCCATCAAGATTAACGTTGTTGCGGTTTTCATTAAGATTGCGATTATTTTGATCTTCATCTTTGTGGGGATGCAATTTATTAAGTCAAGCAATTATCACCCATTCTTGCCATACCACGCTTCTGGTGTGATTAAAGGTGCAACTACCGTTTTCTTTGCTTTCTTAGGCTTTGACGTTGTTTCTTCATCAGCTGCCGAAGTTAAGAATCCTAAGAAGAATATGCCACTAGGCATTATTGGTACTCTAGCAATTGCGGCTGTCCTTTACTTTGGCGTTTCCATTGTCTTGACAGGAATGGTTAAATACACCAAGTTAAACGTAGCTAATCCGGTTGCTTTTGCCTTACAATATGTCCACCAAGACTGGGTAGCCGAATTATTATCATTTGGTGCCATGCTAGGAATGGCAACCATGATGCTCACGATGATCTATTCAAGTTCGCGTTTAATTTACGCCATGGCTAGAGATGGTCTTTTACCAGCAACTTTCAGTAAGCTTGATAAAAAGCACCATTCTCCTCAAAATGCCTTAGTTGCAGTAACAATTATTATTGCCTTAGGTGCGGCATTCTTCTCAGTAGATCAATTAGCCAACTTGGTTAACTTTGGCACATTATTTGCCTTCACCTTAGTATCATTTGGTATTTTAAAATTAAGAAAGAGGACAGATATCGTTAACGACGGTTTCAAGGTTCCTGGTTATCCATACCTGCCAATCATTTCTGGCTTAATCTGTATCTTTATGATTTGTCACTTAAGCTCAGAAGTTTACTTAATGGCTGCAATTTGGTTAATCCTTGGGACAGTTATCTACTTCGTTTATGGTTATCGTCACAGTCAACTAGAACATGAATAAAATAAAAAAAGCGGCTTAGCCGCTTTTTTGTTTTACTCTAACTTATTTTAGTTAACTTGGTTAACAGCTTTACCATCTTTGAAGAATGATAAAACATTGTTAGCTGCTTCTTTAGATAAATTGAATCTAGCAACGTGAGTAGCTGAGCCGACGTGTGGAGTCATGATTACGTTATCCATGTCTACCAATTCTTGCTTAGGATGTGGTTCATTTTCAAAGACATCTAAAGCTGCACCTGCAATCTCACCATTCTTTAAAGCGGCAATCAAAGCATCACTATCAACTAGTGAACCGCGAGCTACATTGATCAAATATGCCGTTTCTTTCATTTCTTTAAAGACATCAGCATTAATAATGTGGTAAGTTTCATCAGTTGCTGGAGCATGCAATGATAAAAAGTCGGCTTCCTTAATTAAGGTATCAAAGTCAACGTACTTAGCATTTAATTCTGCTTCTAATTCATTATCAAGTTGGTGACGATTGTGGTAAATAACCTTCATCCCCAATGCCTTAGCAAAACGAGCTACTTGTTGGCCAATTCTGCCCATACCTAAAATAGCTAAAGTCTTGCCTTCAATCGTGTAGCCTTGGTTATCATATTCGTCAGCATCTAAAAATACGCCTTCACGCAAAGCATGGTCATAATAGCGCAAGCGACGAGCTGAAGCCATAATCATGGTTAAAGTCAATTCAGCAGTTGGACGCAATACGCTCTTAGGACAGTTTGAAACAACAATTCCCTTTTCCTTAGCGTATTCCACATCTACATGATCAAAACCTACACCGTAAGTAGAAATTATCTTCAAATTCTTGGCAGCATCAATCATTTCTTTATCAAAAGCCATCTTTGCCACAATGACACCGTCATAATCTGCAATATGATCTAATACCCATTCACGATCATCATGTAAGCGATGGCCTGCTGGACCAACTGTAACATCGCATTCCTTTTCTAAATCAGTAAGCGAATCTTTTCTCAATCCACCCAAAATTAAAATCTTTGCTTTACTCATTATGAAGCCTCTATTCCATATCCTTTATAAAATTTTGTTAATTGCGACCGCCACTCCGTCATGATCACAATCTGCAGTAATTTCATCTGCATGCTTTTTAGTATAGTCCACTGCGTTGCCCATCGCCACACCTAAACCAGCATATTTTAACATTGGCATATCATTTGCTTGATCACCCAAAGCCATCACGTTTTCTGGTTTAACCTTAAGGTAATCACACAGGCGCTTAAGACCAGTTCCTTTATCAACGCCGGCTGCCGTTGCTTCAAAATAAAATGGTTCAGTTTTGGAGAAAACGACGCGATCTTTCATTTGCTCAAAAAGCGGACTGGTAATTTTACTATCCAAATAATCTGGATCATCAATGTACATGCATTTGATAATCGGTATTTGCTTCATTTCTTCTGGTGTACGATATGAGACTTCCAGTTTAACCACCCGCGAGTTATAAATCGTGTAGTGTCCTAAATCACGATTAGAGGTGTAAATTCGATCTAAACTAACGCTATGAAAATGCAGATTCAATTTGCGTGCAATTGCTTCTAGATCAACATAGTCTTCATATCTTAGCCCTTGTTTAAAAATTACTTGGCCACTGGTTGATTCAACTACTGCGCCATTAAAGCTGACTACATATTGGTTATCTTGATTGTTTAAACCTAATTCATCCAAATAACGTTGTGCACCAGATAATGGTCTTCCTGTGCAGATCACTATTTGTTTACCTTGATTTTTGGCATCTAACACTGCCTTTTTAACGGCAGGGGTAATTTCTTTTTTAGAGTTTACTAAAGTACCATCAATATCAATGGCGATTAAATCTATCTTTTTCATTTTTCTTTTTAAAATAAATAAAGCACCGCTTTTTCAGCAATGCTTATTAAACTGACATGGCCTGAGTGTTTTCTTTTAATTTAACTAGTTCGTCCATATCTTCGTTACTAATTTCAAAATCAACACTCAAGTTATCTTTCATTTCACTGACATTGTCACTCTTCGGTAAAACGATACAGCCTAGTTGCAAGTCGAAGGCAAGCATCAATTGTACAGGACTTACGCCATATTTTTTAGCATATTCATTGATCTTACGATCCTTAAGTAAACGTCCGTGAGCAAGTGGTGAATATGCTTCGATTTGAATTCCTAAGTTCTCACAATATTTCATCAAATCTGTTGGCACATGTCCAATATGAACTTCGATCTGGTTAACAGCTGGCTTAATCGTACCATTATTAACAATGTTAGCCACATCTTCTTGCAAGAAATTAGACACACCAATTGATCTAACTTTACCGGCCTTCAAAGTGACGGTCATTGGTTCTATTTACTTCAATCCAAGGCTGCGGTGAGTGAATCAGAAGCATGTCAATGTATTCTAAGCTGAAGCGATCCAAAGCTTTATCAATTGCCTTCTTAGTGCCCTCATAGTCTTTGACAGCAGTTGGCAATTTAGTTGTTAAATATATATCACTACGTTAAACATCGGAATTCCAAATTTCCTTGCCTACGCCATTCTGATTACCATAGTCTCTTGCGGTATCAAAAGCGCGGTAACCAACACTAATGGCCTGACGAACGACTTTTTTTACGTCATCATTATTGATTAGCCAAGTACCTAATTGTATCTGAGGAATCTTTATTCCGTTGTTAAGCGTTAAAGTTTTATCAGAGTACATACAGAACCTGCTGTGAATAGCATACACCAAATATTATTCAAATCCTATACATATACTTATAATTTTTACTTTTTAACAAAATTGTCATTTTAAATAACAGAGCAAAAAACGCGATGAAATAGGCTTTAGCGATATTTCTTTGCAGATTATCAGTAATTTCTTAGACGAGATTTTATATCCAAAAAAAGAAAGGGCTGATTTCATAAACCATCAACTCTTTCTCTTCAGTCTCTTAATTCCCGCAACCTATAATACTAGTTTTCTGTACTAAAACAAGCACAATTATCGTATCTTTGCACAATTTTGGTTATTTTTTATAGTCAGAGTCCTATTGCAATGCTATTTGTATAGATTGCTTGCGTTATGTTACAAAAATATTACATTAATCATTTATGCATAAAGTTATTCACGTATATCAATAATTTCTTAGCAATTACTTTTTTACTCATCTCAGGCCATTCATCGATCGTGCCATCTTGCTTAAGGATAGTCACCTTATCATTATCATTGCCAAAGACATTTTGCGAAACGTCGTTAGCCACGATCAGATCTGCTCCTTTTTCATGCAGCTTCTTTTCCGCATTCTTTAGCAAATCATTTGTTTCAGCAGCAAAACCAACTACTAATTGCCCTGGATTTTTATGTTTGGCCACTTCACGTAAAATGTCTTTCGTTTTAACTAAAGTTAATTTCAAAGTAGCTTGATTTGCCTGCTTTTTCAATTTATGGTCGGCCACTTTAGCCATCTTCCAATCAGCTACGGCAGCCGCCATAATTAACACATCACTTTTGGTAAATTCATGCTTTACTTTTGTTAACATTTCTTCGCTACTTGCAGTATGATACAATTCAATCTTTTCATCTTGCGGCAAGGCAACTGTAACATTCCCATAAATTAATTTTACTTTTGCGCCCATCTCGGCAGCGGCTTGAGCAATAGAAATTCCCATTTTGCCACTAGAACGATTCCCAATAAAGCGAACTGGATCAATTGCTTCTTCTGTTCCTCCGGCGGTGACGATAATGGTTTTATCTTTTAAGATTTCTTTTTGTTGCAAAAAGTTTTCTACCCAAGCAGAGATTTGTTCTGTCTCAGGCATTCTACCTTTAGCAGCATATCCTTCCGCCAGCATTCCCACCGCTGGCTCCATAATCTGCACTTGATTTTCTTTTAAAAATTGCAAATTGCGTTGAGTAGCAGGATTACTCCACATCTGATCATTCATTGCAGGCACAACCAATTTTGGTGCGCTTGTTGCCAGAATCGTGGTACTAGCGGCATCATCAGCTAGACCATTAGCCATTTTAGCAATAAAGTTAGCCGTTGCTGGAACAACTAAGGCTAAGTCAGTCCAGCGAGCCAAATGAACATGCGGTATGCTAGCTTCATTTTCTTTTTTCCATAGATTATCCAATACTGGATACTTAGTCAATGCGGCCAATGTATTAGAAGTAACCAGACGTTCCGCATTTTTAGTCATTACTACCCGTACTTCATGACCACTTTTTTCAAGATTTCGCACGACTTGCACGGCTTTATACATAGCAATGCCGCCTGTCATATAGACTGCTACTTTTGCCATTTTTTATTCCTTCTTCTCAAACAAATTTATTTTTATTTTATCATTATTGCTAAAAATAGTAGAATAACGGTTAGGGATAAATTTTTGGAGGATAAAATGAAGCTTATAATAAAATTATCGCTGGTTGCCTTAAGTCTTGCTTCACTAGCTGGCTGTAGCAAGCAGGCACAACCAAAACCACCTAACAAAGAAATTACTACAGTTAAAGTAATTAATCAGCCAGTTTCTTTGAAAAAGAAGAATAGAGTTAAACCACCTACTAGACCTTTGCCGCTACTTCCATGGCAAAAACCAGTTCACGAAAAGAAAGCGATTTATACCAATTCTAATGGTATTTTAAAAGATAATTCTTAGAGGAGTGACATATAGTAACTTCTTTTTTGATTGAGTATAAAAAGGTTGTCATCTTCATTTCTGTACTTTAGAATCTATATTAATACAGAAAGGAACTTTACTTATATGCCAAATTTATCTAGTGATTTAAAATCAATTATCAATACTAACCTTAGTAACTTATCCGCTTCAAAAATTCGTGCATTTGATCAAAAAGTTTCAGGCATCCCTGGCATTATCAAGTTAACTATTGGTGAGCCTGATCTTGCTACACCAGATCATATTAAAAAGGCTGCCATTCGCGACATTAACGATGATGACTCACACTACGCACCACAAGCTGGTAAACCTCAACTACTTAAAGCAATCAGCTGCTACCTTGACCGTTCCATCGGTGTTCATTATGATCCCAAAGATGAAATCTGCGTCACTGTTGGTGCAACCGGTGCTTTAAACGACGTCTTTATGACTTTGCTTAATCCTGGGGACAAGATTATCGTTCCTACTCCAGTTTGGGCACTATACTTCCAGTTGATCAAGATGACTGGTGCTACCCCTATTCAACTTGATACTAAAAAAGACGGTTTCATTTTAACGCCTGAACATTTGCGTCACGTTTTAAACGGTCGCGGCAAGGGAGCAAAGGCAATCATCTTGACCGACCCATCCAACCCGACCGGCCGTGTTTATGCTAAAGAAACTTTGCAACAACTAGCCGAAGTAATTAAAGAATACAAAATCTATTCAATTACTGATGAGATCTACGCTGAACTCGTTTATGGCAATGCGGAACATCATTCATTGTCCGAATATATTCCAGATCGCAATATTTTAATTTCTGGTTTATCTAAAGCATACGCAATGACTGGGTGGCGTTTAGGTTACATCGCTGCTCCTAAGCAAATCATGCAGAGCATTCAAAAAGTTAATGCCTTTTTAGTAACCTCTGTGACTGACAATGTGCAAATGGCTGCCGTTGAGGCATTGAACAATGGTCAAAGTGATCCTGCTGAAGCAAGAGCAATCTATGAAAAGCGGCTGCAATTTATGCAAACCGGCTTGGAAAAGCTTGGTTTTGAAATGGCTACGCCACAAGGTGCCTTTTATATCTTTGCCAAAATTCCTGAAAAATATGGCATCGATGATGAACAATTTGCTTTTGAATTGGCACAAAAGGCTAAAGTTGGCGTAACTCCTGGTCGTTATTTTGGTAAAGGCGGCGAAGGCTACGTAAGACTATCTTATGCATCATCAACTGAACAATTACACGAAAGTTTAAAGCGAATTACCGATTTCGTTAACGATTTATAAAATAAAAGCAAAAAATAGACTTCCTTTTCGGAAGTCTATTTTTTGCTTTTATTTAAAGATTACTTGTCCCAAGTTGAGTTTTCTTCGGCATCTTCTGCAGCCATCTTTTCAAGACGTTCTTCAGTTGCCTTAACACTGTCTTGGTACTTATCTTCAACTTCAATACCTAAGTCAGCTAATTGTTGATCTGCTACTGGAGCTGGAGCGTGCATCATTGGTTCTGAAGCACTAGCGTTCTTAGGGAATGCCAATACGTCACGAATATTATCCTTGTTAGCAAGCATCATAGCAAATCTGTCAAGACCAATTGCAAGACCTGCGTGTGGTGGGAAGCCCATGTCCAAAGCATCCATTAAGTAACCAAATTGTTCGTAAGCACGCTTCTTAGTGAAACCAAGTGCCTTAAACATGTTTTCTTGGATTGAACGCTTGTGGATACGGATTGAACCACCACCCATTTCGTCACCGTTCATAACGATGTCGTAACTACGTGCGTGTGCCTTGTGTGGTTCAGTAGTCAAAAGCTTTACACCTTCATCATCTGGCATGGTGAATGGGTGGTGAGCTGCTACCCAACGGCCAAGACCTTCATCGTATTCGAATAATGGCCAGTCAACAACCCAGACAAAGTCATAAACGCCCTTAGGAATAATACCAGTTTCCTTAGCGAATTCACGACGAAGGTGGTTCAATGAGTCACAAATTACCTTCCACTTGTCAGCAACAAATACTACTAATTCGCCGCCTTCAAGGTCGAATTCCTTCTTCAAAGCTTCCTTGTTGTCATCAGTCAAGAAACGAGCAACAGGACCTGAGAATTCATCATCTTCGTACTTAACCCAAGCTAAACCCTTAGCGTGGAAACGCTTGATGAAGTCAGCCTTCTTGTCAAGCTTCTTACGTGAGTATTCCTTAGCACCGTTCTTAACAGCAATACCCTTAACAAAGCCGCCATCAGCAATTGCACCTGAGAATACCTTGAAGTCGCTGTCCTTAAAGATTGAGCTTAAGTCATGGATAAGCATGCCGTAACGAGTATCAGGCTTGTCACTACCGTACTTGTTCATTGCGTCAGTCCAAGTAATACGCTTAATAGGAGTCTTAAGGTCAATCCCCTTAACATCCTTCATAATCTTCTTCAAAAGACCTTCAGTGTAGCCTTGGATAGTTTCTTCGTCAGCAAATGACATTTCCATATCGATTTGAGTAAATTCTGGTTGACGATCACCACGTAAGTCTTCGTCACGGAAACAACGTGCCAATTGGTAGTACTTATCAAAGCCAGCACCCATCAAAAGTTGCTTGAACAATTGTGGTGATTGTGGAAGTGCGTAGAAGCTACCTGGGTAAATTCTTGAAGGAACTAAGTAGTCACGTGCACCTTCTGGAGATGACTTACCTAAAATTGGAGTTTCAATATCGATAAAGCCGTTTTCGTCAAAGAATTCGTGAGTAGCACGCAAAATCTTTGAACGTAAGATAATAGCTTGTTGAACTTCTGGACGACGAAGATCAAGGTAACGGTACTTTAATCTAGTTTGTTCAGAAATATCAACACCATTCTTAATTTCAAACGGAGGGTTCTTAGCCTTGTTCAAGATGATGATTTCAGTAGCATCAACTTCTACTTGACCAGTCTTCATGTCAGGGTTTACTTCTGAACGCTTAACAACCTTACCCTTAACTTGAAGAACGTATTCGTTACCAAGTGAGTCAGCAATATCCATCAATTCCTTACCGGAATCCTTGTTAACAACGATTTGTACTAAACCTTCACGATCACGCAAATCGATGAAAACCAAGTTACCAAGGTTACGTACACGTTGTACCCAACCATAAAGGTTTACATCTTGGCCAATATATTTTTCAGTAATATTGCCACAATAGTCTGTTCTTTCTTCGATCTTTTCCATTGTTAATCCTCTAAATCCTTCATTACCTTACTCATATCATTGATGTCTTCAAGACTTAAATCAATGGTCTTACCATCAGCTAAACGCTTGATATTCAAAACGCCGTTTTCAAGTTCCTTTTCACCTAAAGTAATTACATACTTAGCATGATCACGGTCAGCCTTCTTGAATTGTGCCTTAAGCTTCTTTTGGTTAACATCAAAATCAGCTTCAAAGCCTTGCTTGCGCAAACTTCTAGTAATTTCAATAGCCTTTTGAGCAGTACCATCACCAATATTAGTGATGAAGAAATCAATGCCTCTATTTTCAAATAAAGCTGGATTCTGCTTTTCCAAAACAAGCATTAATCTTTCTTCACCAATACCGAAACCAACAGCTGGTGTAGCTGGGCCGTTGAATTCTTCAACTAAGTGATCGTAACGACCACCACCCAAAATAGTAGTAGCTGATTCCCAAAGGCTCTTATCTTCAACCATGAATTCAAAGATTACGCCAGTGTAGTAATCAAGACCACGAACCAAGTCATCGTCGATAACATAGTCAATGCCCAATTGATCAAGCATCTTCAAAATTGATTCGAAGTTTTGCTTTGAATCATCATCAAGGAAGTCACGAATCTTAGGAGCATCTGGCAAGAACTTCTTGTCGCGATCATCTTTAGAATCCAAAATACGTAATGGGTTATCACGCAATCTTCTTTGAGAATCTTCAGATAATTCATCCTTAACTGGAGTGAAGTAGTTTACAAGTGCATCGTGGTAATCCTTACGTACTTGTTCATTGCCCAAAGTATTGATGTGAAGTTGATAGTTCTTAACGCCTAATTCAGCAAGCAAGTCGTGACCCATCATAATGGTTTGAACATCAGCAAGTGGATTACTTGAACCGAAGCTTTCTACACCGATTTGGTGGAATTCACGTTGACGACCTGCTTGAGGACGTTCGTATCTAAAAGTTGATTCCATGTAAAATACGTTAAATGGCTTAACTACTTCTGGTGCGTACATTTTATCTTCAACGTAAGCACGAACTACCCCGGCAGTTCCTTCTGGACGAAGGGCAATATGACGACCACCCTTATCATTGAAGTCGTACATTTGCTTTTCTACGATTTCAGAACTATCACCGCTTGAACGTGAGAAAATTTCGTAGTTTTCAAAACTTGGCGTACGAATTTCACGGTAGTTGGCACGGTTGAAGAAATTTCTTGCAGTTTCTTCGACCTTTTGCCATGAACCGGATTGTTCAGGCAAAATATCGACTGTACCTTTTGGTTTTTGTACTCTCATTTAATCATCCTTTTTTATTTTGATAACTTTATTAATAAAAAAACGCCCTTGAACTAAAATCAAGGGCGCTTAAATTAGCACGGTACCACCTTTTTGGTTGCTGCGATTAACGCTCGCCAGACGATCCATTATCTGTTAAAGGTGTCACAGACCGCTATCTATCTGCTCTCTCACCACAATGAGCAGTCTCTTTAAATAGATCTTTGCTAATCTTCATTCTTTGTCATCGATAATTCTTTTTTAGCTTATATTTTTATTGTATTAAAGTCAACCTTTGAAAGCGATTTTCTCTAAAGATCTAACACAATTGTGAATGGACCATCGTTTTCTAAGCTAACTTGCATGTCGGCGCCAAATTCACCAGTCTCAACATGGAAGCCATCTTGCTCAAGCTCATGATTGAAATCTTCCCAAAGTTCTTTGGACTTTGGTGGACGCATTGCTTCAACAAAACTAGGGCGATTACCCTTCTTAGTATTAGCAAGCAAAGTAAATTGACTAACGCTCAAAATTTCACCATGTACATCTTTTAAAGACAAATTAGTTTTACCATCTTCATCTTCAAAAATACGCATTTTGGCAACCTTATCGGCTGCCTTTTTGACTACGGGAAGTTCATCCCCTTCTTTAATACCAACTAGTAGCAAAAATCCTTTGCCAATCTTGCCAACTGTCTCGCCAGCAATATCGACTTGCGCATGATTGACTCTTTGAATTACAACTCGCATTAATTATCTGACCTCTTTGTTTCATAAACATCTGGAATATCACGCAATTTGCTCAAGATTTCATCAAGCTGGTTAGCATTCTTAACCGCAACTGTGACATAAATATGAGCAATATTGTCTTCGTTAACCTTACCAGAAATATTATTGATGTTCTTGGTAAGTGAGTTCAACTTGTTAATGACGTCGCTAAGCAAGTTTGAACGGTTGTAGCCAAAGATTTCGATATTGGCATTGAATGATTGAACACTGTTTTCTTCAACATTCTCCCATTCAACATCAATCAAACGCCCTTGTTCTTCAGCTTCCTTGGTAATGTTGCGGCAATCGGTACGGTGAATAGTAACACCACGGCCCTTAGTAACATAACCGATAATCTTATCACCAGGAACTGGGTTACAGCACTTAGCCAAGTGAAGCATTAAGTCACTGACGCCTTGAATCATGACGCCATTCTTATGCTTAACCTTCATGACAGAATTTGAATTCTTCTTTGGCTGCTCTTCTTGAACAGATTGCTGACCAGAATTCAAAATCTTCTCTTCGAGTTCCTTTTGCTTTTGTTTCTCGTCTTCACGACGCAAGTCAACGGTCAAACGGTTAACAACGGCTTGAGCTGACAAATCGCCAAAACCAACTGCGGCATACAATTCTTCTTCAGTATGGTAATTGAAGTGGTCCAATAATCTTTCAATGTGCTCTTTATCCATGAAGTCTTTAGGAGCAAGTCCTTCTTCACGAATCATATTGGCTACCATTTGTTCACCGTGATTGATGCTTTCTTCACGGTCTTGTCCTCTGAAGTAGCGGCGAATCTTGTTGCGTGCTCTTGAGGTCTTAACCATGTCGGCCCAGTCACGAGATGGTGTGGCATTAGTTTGCGTCATAATTTCAATGACGTCACCATTTCTCAACTTGTAGTCAAGTGGCACCAACTTATTGTTAACCTTGGCACCAACTGCATGACTTCCTACTTGGGTATGAATTGCGTACGCAAAGTCCAAAGTTACAGAGCCCTTTGGCAATTCGTAAACTTCGCCCTTTGGCGTGAAGACGTAAACACGGTCAGAGAAGATATCACTCTTAACTGACTTCATAAATTCGCCGGCGTCCTTGGTTTCATCCTTCAATTCAAGGATTTCACGAACCATGTCTAGCTTTTTACCTGATGAAGTAGCTTCAACCCCATTGAAGTTGCCACGCTTATATGCCCAGTGGGCAGCAACACCGTATTCAGCAACTTGGTGCATAGCTTCAGTTCTGATTTGAATTTCAAGTGGACGACCGCCGGGTCCAATGATGGTAGTGTGAAGTGATTGATAGCCGTTTACCTTTGGCATAGCAATGTAGTCCTTGAAACGTCCTGGCATTGGCTTCCATTCGGTATGAACGGCACCCAAAACTGCGTAACAATCACGGACATTTTTAACAATTACACGAACAGCCAGCAAGTCATAGATCTCATCGAAGTCCTTGTGCTTATTCACCATCTTCTTGTAGATGGAGTAAATATGCTTTGGACGACCGTAAATTTCGTACTTGATGCCTAATTCATCTAAAGTTTTCTTAAGCGTTTTGATCGTATCAGCAATGTACTTTTCACGTTGACTTCTCTTAACATCCATCAAGTTAACAATACGGTAGTAAGCTTCAGGATTTAAGTAGTGGAAACTCATATCTTCCAGCTCCCACTTGATCGTCCCGATACCTAAACGATCGGCCAGCGGAGCATAAATATCCATGGTTTCTGAAGCAATTCTGCGTTGTTTGTCTGGACGCAGGTGCTGCAATGTGTGCATGTTGTGCAAACGGTCAGCCAATTTAACCATGATTACCCGCAGGTCCTTAGCCATCGCAATCAACATTTTACGGTGATTTTCAGCCAAAAATTCTTGGTGTGACTTATATTCGTACTTGTTTAACTTGGTTACGCCATCAACAATAAAAGCAACGTCTTCGCCAAATTTTTCTTTCAATTCATCATTGGTTACTGGCGTGTCTTCAACAGTATCGTGCAAAAATCCTGCAGCCACTGTATCTGGATCAAGGCCTAAGGTTGCAAGCGTTCCGGCAACTTGTGTAGGGTGAATAATATAAGGTTGGCCAGATGCCCTTTTTTGTCCAGCATGAGCTTTATTGGCAAACTCATATGCTTTCTCTACAAAAGCTACTTGCTTATCATTCATATATTTTTTGCAGGCATCAATTACCTGATCATGAGTCATTTCAACATATTTGGACATTAAGGTCATCCCCTCTAACGGTAAATATTTTTATTCAGTAGTCCGAAGAGTTCGATTATTAGATAAATCAAACCAAACATTAAATTATACAGAGCAAATTTTGGCAAAATCGCTAAATCGAACACGACTGGCATCAATATTAACCACCATCTGCTTAAGTTCAAACGACTGATTAAACTGCCTAAATGATAGGCAATCACGCCATTAATGATGAAAAACAGCAAACCAACTCTAAAAACTATTGGCAAACGGCATATACTGAAAATGTATGGCAAAATTGCCACCAAAATACTCCACCAGACAAGCGGCATCCATGCATGGGCATTTAACTTCTTGATTACTGAAATTTCTTTTATCTTATCCCCAATTTTTTTCATTAAAAATTTGTGCCTCTCATCAAAGTTTAATTTAATTGATAATATTTTACCACGTTTATTTTTCTTTTCTAGTAATAGCTAACCCAATCCAGCGACCTTGTCTCATGGTCAAGTCAATTTTAAAACCATTCTCATCTAAGGCTTTTTCAATCTTAGGCAATTGTAAGTAATCAATACCTGAGAAGATGATTTGACCACCATCATTTAAGTGAGCATCCATTTGTGGAATTAAGTCGAGCAAGATTTCAGCTAAAATGTTAGCTACAATAATATCGAATTTACCCTTAACATCAGCAAGCAAACTAGTCTTTTGTACGCGAATGTTGGTTAAATCATTCAAAGCTGAGTTTTGTTTAGCTGCAGTCATTGATTCATCTGAAATATCGGTAGCTAAAACATCGGTTGCGCCAAGCTTGGAAGCAGCAATAGCCAAAATACCAGAACCAGTACCTACATCAACTACGCTCATTGGCTTAATCATGGCACGTTCAAGTCCCATCATAGCTAGTTGCGTAGTTTTGTGGTTACCTGTACCAAAGGCAAGACCTGGATCAAGCTTGATCAATTGTTGATCGCTAAAGGCAGGCTTGTAGTCTTCCCATTCAGGTACAATAGCCAAGTGTCTTGAAAAGTCGATTACGTGGTAATACTTTTGCCAAGCAGTGTTCCAGTCTTGATCCTTGATATAAGAAGTAGTGATCTTACCTTCACCGATGTTTAAGCCATAACCTGCAAGTTCCTTGAGCTTAGCTTGGAATTTCCTAACAAGTTCATCTTTATCAGCTTCTTCATCAAAGTAGGCATAGAAATAGGTGTCCTTAGGCAAATCTTTGATGTCGTCCATCTCAACGACAGTCGAATCATGAAGCCAACCGGCTTGTTCAAAGTCGCTGCGCTTTCTTGATTCAATGCCGAGTGCATTTAAGTTGTCTTGAGCATAAACGCCTAAAGCATCTTCTACTTCATGACTTGTGTCAATTTTAATAATAAGTAACTTCATTAATATATAAACTCCTTTGGGATTTTCTTTGAGCAATGCTATCATGGTTAAAGGTGATAAATATGTCAAAGAAGAAAAATAAAAAGAATAAACTTGAGAAAACATTAGTCGAAAAAATATTAGACCAACATAAGGTCAAGTATCGTCAAGCCGAATTTGCGGTCACCAAAGATAAAGGTGGAGTTGCGCAAATGGACACCTCTATTCTAAGGGACAAAGAGCAATTCGTCTACAAGACCTTGGTATGTGAAGGAAATAAAACCGGCCCACTTGTCGGAGTTGTACCAGTTACTGAACATTTAAGCATGAAAAAACTTGCTAAGGTTTCTGGAAATAAGAAATGTGAAATGCTTCCTTTAAAGAAACTAGAAAAGACAACGGGTTACGTTCATGGTGCTAATACTCCTATTGGTATTCACTTTACGCACCACTTCCCTATCTATCTAGATAACACAATGAAGGAAACAGACGAAGTTGGTGTTTCAAGTGGCAAACTTGGACGCAGTGTTTTCTTAAATCCAGAAGACTTGGCCAAAGTTACAGAAGCTAAGTTTGCTGATCTGCTTGAATAAAAACGCTTACAATTTATTCAGTCATTGGACGATTTTTATGTTACACTTAATTTATGCCACATTTATAGAAGTAACATATATAGAGGAAGATGACTGAAATGAATATTTTATTGGGTATCATTGGTTTTACAGTTGCAATGATTGCCGCTTTCGTGGTAACCGCATTAGCAATCGCAAAATAAACAACGACTAAAATAATATTTATATTTAAAAAGGAGTAATTTTATATTGCTTCTTTTTTATATACTTATATAAAATCGCTGTTATTTTATATTATTAAATGAAATCCCTACCAATCTGTAATCATAGCTATAGCTATGCCCATATACTTCTATAAGATTTTTTGTATTTTTTGTGTAACTTTGTTATTTAAGAATATTATTGTAAAGGTGTTATAAAAAATCTTAATTTCCAAGAAAGGTTTAAATATTATGGAACATAAAAATGATTTAGATTTTAATGCCAAACTTTACGGTAAAAAATTTGGTTTTCGTAAATTGTCAGCTGGCCTAGCTGCAGTAGCACTTATTACTACATTTTTCTTAAGCAATAGTCACCTTGTTCACGCAGACGAAAATAATGCATCTCAGCAAACTACTGAAGTTAAAGAAAATGCTCAAACAGTAGATTCCGATCAACAAAATATTTATAGTTACTTAACTACTCATCCAGATGAACAAACAGCTTTTGAGGATTATCTAAAAGCTCATTCAAATTCATCTGACTTCTCTGTTGATCAATCAAGTGACGGTTCTTTTCATGTTCCTTCTAATGGTCAAAATGACACTTCTTATAGTAGACACGCCTACTTCATTCAAGTTGACGCCGCGGTTGAAAATCCCAGAAATTCACCAGTAATGAACTCGCTGCATCTGCGCAATTTCAATCGCTGAAGGAGTAAGATTTTCTTGACTAGTAATAAAATAATGCATTTCTCTTTCCTCATTTAGCAAAAAAAGGACGAGCCACATGGTTCGTCCTTAAATATTAATCTGCATGTCTCCACTTCTTGTCAGTCAAGATACGAGCAGCAAGAAGTCCTAAAGGCAAAGCAATCACGATCATTAATGCTTCAGTAATCCAGAAGGCACCAATGTTGATGTTGGTAATCCCAAAATTGAATACTGCACGATACATGTATAGTCCTGGAACCATAATTACGATTGATGGAACCGTAATCGCAATTCTTGGAAAACCAACCTTTTGTCGTACAACACTTGCCAAAAGTCCAGCCAGTAGCGCACCGATAAAGGCTGCCAAAGCTGGAGCCATGTAAGCGTAGTCGACTAAACTCAAACGAAGCGTATTAGCCATCGCACCAATAATCGCTGCTGTTGCCGCCATATTTGGTCGACTGTTGAACATAATCGAGAAGCCGAATACCCCACAAAAGCTGGCAATCAAACGCAAGAATGTTAACATGCCTGGATCGATCTTAAGCTTAAGCATAGAACCTGGATGGAGATTCAAAACAGTAGCTACCGCCCAACCAGCCATGGTCGCAATCGTAATGATCAAAATTGCATAAGTAAGTCGTTCAAGTCCTGAACGCATATCCAGTTTGGACATGTCGAGTCCTGACGTAATGAATGGGAATCCCGGAATAACAAACAGCATGGCGCCAATATAACCATAGGCATGGTGGTGATCCAAGTGAAAGAGTAGCGTACCTAAATTGAAGCAGGCAAAGTAAACTACGCAGGCTACCGCAACTGCAACTGCAATTTTGGCTACCAAAGTGATTTTCCGTTTACCCATAAGTGAACGGACATAGTTACCGACTCCCGCGCCAAAAAAGGCACAAATAACTTCTGGCAAGCCGCCACCTAACAAGAAAATAAATCCAGCACAAGCAAGACCAGAACTTAACCCAGCAATCACAGAAGAATAAGCCGACTTTTGATTTGCAATTTCACGCAAACGTTTATGAATTTGACCAATAGTCCATTGTCCATCACCAGCTTCGAATTGGCGGACAAATTTCTCCAACTCATTCAACTTGGTCATATTTACACTAGTAGCTGGCAAAGACAAGGTTTGCGAGTATGATTCATTATCAACGTCAAAGCAAGTATATTCAATCGATACCAAACCAATATCCGTTGAACAAGTGATGCCGAGCGTTCTTGCGATTGTGTCCATTGAATCACGCACACGCCAAGCTCCTGTACCGCAGCTTAAAAGCATGATGCCAACTCTACCTACAATCGAAGCTTTTTCAACTAGGGTTGCATCTTGGGCCAGTGTATCATCATCACTCTTGAAGAACTCTTCCCATAGAATTTTCATATGGTGCTTTTCAGATAAATGATGTTCTTGTTCCTTTTCATTCATTGATATGATTACTTTCCTCTATCCTTGATTTTTAGCAAAATTATAGCTCTTTTATTCTACCACAGGATTTTTATCAAGTCCGGCATAAAATTTTATATTTTTAAAAATAAGTACTCCTTTTTTATTACTTTAAACTTATAATATTTTTTAGAGAGTAAGACAAATAGACATAAAGGAAGAAATTTAAAGTGGCACAATTAACAGATGAACAATTAGCCGATATTGCTCATGATTTTTATTTAAGCAAATTAAACATTGGCGAGATTTCACAAAAATACAATTTATCACGCTACTTAATTACTAAGGCGCTGGATGATGCCGAAATGCGCGGTATTGTTAAAATTCAAATTACCCAAGGCGTCAAACGCAATCAGTTATTAGAGCGCGAATTTCAGAAGAAATTTGGTTTAAAAGAAGTCTTCATCTTGCACTGCTATGAAGATAAGGAAGACGATAGTGAAGCTGTCATCAACTTTGCCTCTAAACAAATCGAAAACTACTTACAAAATACTAAGATAGCTGGAGTTAGTTGGGGGGCAACCATGCGCGGCATAATCAATGATTTTTCTGAAGGAACTTTGACTAAGCTTTACTTCGTGCAGCTTTTAGGTCAACCAATCAACGCTAACAGACGTAAGAATCCATTAGCTCAAGAAGCGGCTGACAGTTTGCATGCACACAGTTTAAATCTGCCTGCACCACTATATATCATTAATCCTAAGATCATTCCTATTTTAAGAACTGAACCATACTTCAAGATAATTGAAAACTGCTACCATGATCTTGAATTGTTGTTTACTGGCTTAGGAAACTTTGATTCTTTCAGAACTAACCAATTCTTACTTACTAACTACGGACCAAAATTATTTAAAGATATCCCTCAAGATAAAGTGGCAGGCATGATAATGGGCCGTCCTTACGATATCAATGGCAACTTCTTTCCTTCCATTGAAAAGCATATCTGTGGTATTTCAATGAAGGATATCATGAAAACACCAATTCGTTTTTGCGTTGTAAGCAATCGCTTTAAGTCAGAGGCCTTGCTTGGAGCACTTCGTAGCGGTATTATCACTCACTTGGTAATCAACGATGCTATCGCAGAGCGAGTACTGCAACATGAAGACTAATTTTTGGAGGAAAAAATGAAAAAAACTAAATTCGACCTATGGATCGGGGCCATTAACCTGTTTAACTGCCTCTTATTCATCGCTTCATGGTTCGCTATTTTCGGCGCAAGTTTCACCACTAGAATGGCGATGTTCTACTACCTATTTGCTTGGGCCGGCGTAATTATTAATGCTATTGCCATTGTTCAAGCACATAATTTAAAAATTTCCATGATTGGACCAATATTAGGCGTGGTTGGTAATGCTCTTTATGGCTTTACCGCTGTCCTGGCTTTGCCTGCCGTAATCATCAACATTATTTCTGCTTTCTTTATTTTTATGCAACACGATAATAAGAAAAAAGCTTAAAAAATGCCGCAACAAAAGTTGCGGCTTTTCTTAAGCTTTTTATTGTAAGCGGTTTACAACGGCAGTGAGGTGATATATAAGGAGTTTTGAACTGAATCTTGTATTCCAGATGTAGAAAGCATGATGAACTTAAATGAGACTGTTGCTAATTTTGATTTAAATGGGCAAAAGCCGGAAGATGTTAATGTAGAAAGGATCCCTGCTAATGATTAATGATGTCCGAAGAAAACTGAAGATAAAAATACATCCCTGAACTACTAAAACTGGAGTTTAGGGATGTATTTTTAGCCTAAATATGAAATCGCTACTTGTAATTGTGCTAATTTCATCGCAGCTTGAGCAACATTTTTGCGATCAACATCGACATAAATTTCAAAGTGCTCATCGTCAAATTGATAACCTGATCCTAAAGCAATTTCTCTTGCCGTATCATTTAGTTCTACGTCTTCATCATTAGGGTCAAGCTTGAATAAAATCCGACCGCCGTCACTAACACGACAATGATCTTCTGCTTCGTCTACCCAGACATAAACCGTATCACCATAAGCATCAATCATCATTGTGGCAATTTGCATCGTATGATCATCTACCCAAATAACATTGGTATTTGCAGCTACATAATCACCGATTTCTCTGCTTAATGCCTTTGTCTCTTCTTGTTTCATTTTTCACCTCGTCTTGATCTGAGCTAACTTGTAGCCTGAATCCTTAAACAGCTTGAATTTATTCTTCAAACCACTAGTTACATAAACTTTCTTATCCTTAGTGATAAAAATTGCGTCGGTACCCCTCTTTTGTTCAATGTACTGGTAGCCTTTTTCCAGTCCTTTATCAAAGGTAGCAGTTGAAAGTGCATCCCCATCAACCAAATTCTTGGTCACAATAGAAACGCCCATCAAATTATTTTGGAAAGGATAACCAGTCTTAGGATCCATCAAATGACTATAAACGGTCTTGCCAACCTTCAAGTAACGTTTATAAATACCTGAGGTAACAATTGTCTTATTCATTTCTGGGATAGAACCAATAGCGGTACCACGACTCTTCTTAGGACCTGAATACCGACCGTCCAATTACTGTGGTTAGTTGGTGAAGGACCTAATACATATACATTACCACCTAGATCAATAATTGCACTTGTTACACCATCTTTAACCAAAATTTTTTTAACTTGGTCGGTAATATAGCCCTTGGCAATTCCGCCTAGGTCTAGTTTCATATTCTTTTTAGTTAAATAAACGGTGCATTTTGCATCATTGAACTTAACATTACGATAGTTAACTAGTGGCAAGCGAGCATCAATTTGCTTTTACGTTGGCTTATGGGCATCTGGAAAACCGATCCGCCATAAACTAGTAATTGGCCCAATTGCCATGGCAAAGGATTCATCCGAATTTTGACTGTAGTAATATGCTTTCTTGCATAAATCATAAACATCAGCGGAAACTTTGACCGGCTTCAGCAATAATCTTATCAACTTCACTGCCCTTTTGGTTAATAGTGATCTCATCGGCTAGTTTTTTAATACGAGCCAAACCATCATCTAGCGCTGCACTCTTATTCTTGTTATTAACCTTGATCGTACAAACAGTACCCATAAAAAATTGCGTGTCTTCAGTCGGCTTAGTGGTTAGGTTAATTGTACTTTTATTTTGCGTCTTACTCTTCGTGCTGCATCCCGTAACTACAGAAAGAAGCATTACTAAAAGCAAGAATACAACAGGTAATTTTCTTTTCAATTTTAAATCTCCAATAAAAAAGAGTAGCTTTCATACTACCTTTTTGAGCAGCGTTCAACAATTGTGATACATAGGTAATGAAGTCGTTTGAAGATTCAGTAGCACCTGAAACTACTTGAATGCCGTTTACGTTAGCGCCGTTAGCCTTAAATTCTTTGCTTAAAGTATCAATGATGACTTCTTTGCACGAAGTTGCTGCAGATCGTGTTGATCCTAGCGCACTTAAGTACGACTTACAAAGACTGTTTTCACGTAGAAAGCATGTTGATGTAGTTACAGATGAAGTTACCAAGATTGACCAAAAGTCTAAAAAGGTTATCGGTAAAAACGGCGAATATCCATATGATTATGCAGTTTTAGCATGGCGATAATCCATGACATTATTAATACCTGTTACCATGTTGTCCTGAATCATTTCAGCAAAAAAGAAAACCAAGGCATTTTGCCCCTAAATAATAGAAAATAAACGCTGCTTCTAGCGCATAAGCATATAGGGAAAGAATGGATGTTTTGATATCAACAAATTTAAAATGCTTTTTTAGTGACATTCTCTTTTTTTCAAAAATAAGTAGCCTGATTCAACGAACCAGACTACTTCTAACCAAACCAATTAAGCTTTTTTCGTCTTTTTAGTAATTCCTGCAATAGCTTGGAAGACAACCCAAACAATGTAGAAGTAAAATACATAAACTAAGCCAGCGATATCGAGTTGCTTCGAAGCAAACCAGTACCATTGGTTGTCTTGTGAACTATAAATCCAGTATAAAATACCCAATGCAATTAAGCCTAAAGCATTGATAATGGCAAAGATCCATAAGTTGCCGTTCTCATACTTTGCTAATGACCAAGCACATGCTGCAACTACAACACACCAATAAAACACCGTTGCGAACATTCTTCTAACCCTTTTTCATTCATATAGTTCTGTTTTAACATAATGTGAAAAGTGTAACTTATTTTATTATAAATTATTCTAAAATATTCAAATTAAATAACTTTTATGTGAATAATCTGAAAAAGCATCCCGCCTTGACAGTAACCGCTTTCTAATTATACCTTTTACCTATACTAATTTTTGGAGAAATTTATGAAAACTAGAGGCTTATCAGTTAAAAACGTTGTAGCGATCGGAATTGGTTCGGCTATCTATGTCATTTTAGCCCGTTTTACTTCAATTCCTACGCCTATTCCTAACACCAATATTGAACTCGTCTTCCCTTTTCTTGCCCTACTTGCGGCAATCTATGGCGCTAAAGTTGGCTTTGCAGTAGGTTTTATTGGTCATGCTTTATCTGACTTTATTATGTATGGACAAACTTGGTGGAGCTGGGTTCTAGCCACAGGAATCTTCGGTTTGATAATTGGGCTTTCCAGAAAACCATTGGATCTTAAAAACGGCATTTTTGGTTTTAAACAAATTATTTTCTTTAATATCGTGCAAATTCTGGCTAACGCTATCGCCTGGATTGCTGTTGCACCAGTCGGCGATATTCTGATTTACAGTGAACCTGCCAATAAGGTATTCGTGCAGGGCATCAGCGCAACGATCTCTAACGGAATTACTATCATGATTGTGGGTACACTGCTACTTAAAGCATACGCGGGAACCAAAATCAAAAAAGGCAGTTTGCGCAAAGAAGATTAGAAAGGCGTTTTATGACCCAACCAATTATCTCATTCAAGAATTTTACATTTAAATATGATAGTCAGGCATTTCCAACGCTGAAAAATATTAACTTAGATATTAATAAAGGCGAAAAGATTCTCATTGCCGGACCATCAGGTAGTGGTAAATCAACGATTGGTCGCTGTCTTAACGGCTTGATTCCTAATATCGATACAGGTGATATCGAAGGTGAATGCCTGGTTGACGGTAAAAATATCCAGAATACTAATTTATTCGATTTATCTTTTACTACTTCAACTATTTTGCAAGATACTGACAGTCAGTTTATTGGATTAACCGTTGGGGAGGACATTGCTTTTGCTTTGGAAAATGACTGCAAGCCGCAAAACAAGATTCGTCAAACGGTACATCGCTGGGCTGATGAGCTTAATATTTCGCACTTATTAAAACAATCACCCCAGAATTTATCAGGCGGGCAAAAACAAATTGTGGCTTTAGCAGGTGTCTTAATTGATGAATCACCTATTCTGCTTTTTGATGAGCCATTAGCCAACCTGGATCCTGCTTCTGGCGTTAAAACAATGGCCTTAATTGATCAAATTCAAAAGGAATTAAATGCCACGGTAATCATCATCGAACACCGCGTTGAAGAAGTGATGCGTCAATCACTTGATCGTATTATTTTAATTAATGATGGTGAAATCGTTGCTGATAAAAAGCCGAATGATCTTTTACACGAAAACAGATTAGAAGACATTGGCGTTAGAAGTCCGCTTTATTTAAAGGCGTTGGAAAAAGCCAATATTGATATTGCCAACATCCCTGACTTAACTTCCGTTGTAGCTCTGCCCGATGAACCCGAAATCGGTCATCAATTGCAAGACTGGGTTAATCACAGCATACTGGAAGGTGAAAAAGAAGAGACTACTCCTTTGCTTGAATTAAAAGGCGTTGGTCACCGCTACAACAAATTGCAGGTTAATCCATTGCACGATGTCACAGCTACCATCAACAAAGGCGACTTTGTTTCAATCGTTGGTCAAAATGGTGCTGGTAAAACTACCCTTTGCCGTATTATCTGTGGCTTCATCTCAAACGAAGGACGCGTTCTTTTTAACGGTGATGACTTAGCCTCACTCTCAATCAAAGAACGTTCAGAAAAAATTGGCTACGTCATGCAAGATCCTAATCAAATGATCTCCCAAAAGATGATCTTTGACGAAGTCGCATTGGGTTTACGTTTGCGCAACTATAATAAGGAAGCAATCAAAGAAAAAGTCTATCATGCGCTAAAGATTTGTGGCCTCTACCCTTACCGTAACTGGCCTATTTCTGCTTTAAGTTTCGGTCAAAAAAAGCGTGTGACAATTGCTGCAATTCTGGTGCTTGAACCTGATCTGCTTATCTTGGATGAACCAACTGCAGGACAAGATTGGAAGACTTACACTGAGATCATGAGCTTCTTAAATCAACTTAATGAGCAAGGCAAAACGATCATGATTATCACTCACGACATGTACCTCATGATGGAATACACCAATCGCTCACTTGCTTTTGCGGATGGTGAATTAATTGCAGATACTCTGCCAATCAAGCTTTTAACTGAAAAGAGCTTAATCAGAAAGGCAGCTTTAAAGCGAACCAGCTTATATGATTTAGCTAAAAAATATCAGTTAAGGGATCCTGACGCATTCGTTCGCTCATACATCAATTCAGAAAGGAACAAGTAATATGCATGATGAAAGTCAAATACTAGGCTATCAACCAGGGAGTGGTTTTATCTATCAGCTAAATGCCACGACCAAGTTAGTTTTCATGTTGCTAGTTTCGGCAGCTTGTATGATTACTTACGATACCCGTTTTCTAGTTGCGATTGGTATTCTCTCGATCTATCTTTTTAAGGAAGCAAACATCAAATGGCGCCAAATTTCTTTTATCGTTAAATTTATCGTTGCTTTCATGATTTTGAATTTGCTCTTTGTTTACCTTTTCCAACCAACTTATGGTGAAAATATCTATCATTCAAAGAGTATCTTGATTCATGCTGGTTACTTTACATTGACCATTCAAGAAGTTTTCTACCTATTTAATTTATTCTTGAAATACGTCTGCTCAATTCCAGTCGTGCTGCTTTTCTTGCTCACAACGAATCCAAGTCAATTTGCGGCAAGTTTAAATCGCATCGGTATCAGCTATAAGATTTCTTATGCCGTAGCATTGGCATTGCGCTACATCCCTGATATTCAAAATTCTTATTGGTCCATCTCGGCCGCACAACAGGCACGTGGTGTTGAACTATCTAAGAAAGCTAAATTATCTAAACGAATCAAGGGCACATTAAACATTGTCATGCCACTAATCTTCACTAGTTTGGATCGAATCGATACAATCAGTACGGCAATGCAACTCAGACGATTTGGTTCCAAGAAAAAGCGTACTTGGTATGTTGCAGAATCATTTAAAAAAGATGATTTTTGGGTAATGGGATTAGCCGTTGTACTAGTTTTACTTGTCGTACTTCTTTGGCAACTTGATCACGGCCGCTTCTATAATCCATTTGTATAATTAAAAAGGATCGCTATCAATTTAGCGATCCTTTTTATGATGTTTCTTCTTTTTATCGTCGTCTTCTAAGGTAACGATCTCTGGCTTTTTAGGTATTGGCGGTGTAATTACTTCATAATTGCGCAAACGTCGTTCTAGATAATCGTCTAGTTCTTTACCTATATTTTCGTGAACAATTATTGTCATTTAGTCCACCTTCTTTTTTCTAATTATACATCTAAAAGTGCAGATTAAATAAGGTGATCACTAGATATGTCATACCGCTGGCAATTACGGGGCCAGCTGCCACGCCTTTGAAGACCACCACACCGATGATCGTACCGAGCACTAAGGCAACGGTCACTTGTGGTACGGCGGCTAATTGGTCAACGCCATATCTAGATAAAATAGCGACTAAGATACCTGCTAAAACTGCGATCCATCCTGCTGGTGTTTTAAAAGTTTTGATTAGGTCTTTAAAACCAATCTGTCCGGTAGCAATAGGGATTAAGATTGCGACTGAGATGACAGTCACGCCCCAGTTGATTCCTTTTGCTTGAATTGTTGGCAGCCATTTACTGGTAAAAGGTAGTAATTTGAATAGCATCACAACCCCTGTCGCAATAATCAATGACATATTTTTTCCAACTAATGCTACTACTAAAATTAAGGCTAAAAATAGCCAACTCTCCATCTACTTTTCCCCCTCAAAAATACTTATTTTCTTACTTTAACAAAAAATTGTTTTCAAGACAAAATAAGTGAAATCTAATTCCAAATATGCAATAATAAAAATACGCAAGGAATGAATATTGTATACGCAAATATAGTCCACGGAAACGTGGACTTTTTTGTTTGTAAAAGAAAAAGCCCGATTGCTCGGACTTTTTGGGACATAAGTTTATTAAGGATTAATTTATTCTTTCTTGGCTTGATCGAAGAAGCCGATCATTATTGATACAGCGCCTAAGACCAAACCAAGTAAAGTAACATGATTTTGCTTTTGTCCAGTTTGTGGAAGTGTAGTTGCCACCTTTTTATTTACTTTTTTAACTTGAGGAGTGACTACCTTTTTTACTGAGATATGTTTGATAACTGGTTTATCCACCTTAACTGCGGTTGTAGCAGTCTTGGCTTTTTTAACTGTTTTTGTCTTTTTATCGGTCAGTACTGCTTTGCCAAAATGGCGTTTTGCTTGAGGTTGAAAGAATACTTCCTCATTATTGTTGGTCGCTGGAGCTTGGCTAACTGTACCTGCATCAGGTAAATGAGTTTTGACTTGGGGTTCACCAAATTGAGGTGTTTCCGGCTCGTCTGAATCTTTAGAGCTGGTGGGAAGAAGTTAGGTTGTTCAGGATCAGAATTTGGTGTTGGTTTAGGTTGGAGCTCTGGTTCAGGTTCTGGTTGGGGATTAGGAACAACTGGATAAGCTGGCATCATCCAATCCCAACGGTGATTTTCACTACCAATAGTAACTTCTTTAGCTACTATGTTACCATCTACATTAAATCCAGTATCAAATACAGCATTTGGAGCTAAAATACTTCCCATGAAATGACCATTAGCAATTTTCAATTCTTGTAAATTGCTACCAAAATTCCATAAAATACGATTGGAATATTTATGATATTCTTATGAATCGATTTTTTCATTACCATAATATAAATCCATATTGGCAGCAGACGATAATGAAGTCAGATTTTCATTTTTTCCAACATTAATAATAATCAATGGAGATTCTTTAGTATCTGTTAGGCCATGAAATGTTATTGTACCGGAAGTCAATGTTTATGACCTAGCGTGAACGGATTAGCATTCATCACAATCGCAGCTATCTTCTTATTAGCTTGATCGTCAATCTTGGGCAAGTCATGCAAGTAGTCTTGGATATCAGGCGTACCATTTTCAAGAAAGGCTGCCTCGTCAGTTTTCGCCAAGAGATTGAAGTGCAAGTGTTCAAAGCTTGCCGCATACTTTGCTTTCGTAAAAATAAAGGAATGGAAAGTCTTTTCTTGGGTTAGGTAATTCATCAAATTGGTGACTACCTTGTTCAAGCATTATCGTTTTTAACACCGATATACTTCAAAACATTGCCACTAACACTACCAGTTCCCACTTTTTTCTAGTCGAGGAGTCGTTTAAAAATAAATCAACGACTTTGTCCATAAACATGCCACCTTACTAAGCATTAATAACAAGTAATTATTTTCACAAATTCAGTGTACTCCCAAATTTTAATTATTTTAATTTAATCACTAAATTTTTAATTTTTTCAAAAAATCAGCGATGATCTCATGTGTTTTTTCAGGTTGTTCTGCCTGTGGTAAGTGACCACATTCAGGAATTAGAGCAGTTTCTACCTGATCATTTAAGAATTTAACCGCCTTAATGAAATCAGGATTGAAATATGGCGATTTAGCCCCAGCAATTACAAGAAGTGGCACAGGCATATCCATGACCACGTCGCGCCAATCTTGCTCAGCATGTTCAACTAAGCATTTATAGTTTTCTTCCGGATCATAAGGAAATTCTTGATATTCCTTCTTAGCTGCTTCAAACATTTCGTCATCAATATGGTGATAAAAAGCCTTGCCAAAATCTAGCTTTAACATTTCAGGATAGTTATCCCAATTTAGATCTTTAAAACCATACTTCCAATTCTTGTCGGCGATCATCTTTGGTGATTGATCCAAGTCAACCATTGCCTTGAGTCTACCCTTGCCATAGATGGATAAATAAGCCCAGATGTTGGCGGCACCCATGGAGTTGCCAATTGCAACAACATCATGCAAGTCTAGTTTAACTAGTAATTCTTCTAGATCTGCGGCATGACGACTAATGCGTTGTCCGCGATAAGTACGTTCAGATTTTCCTTGGTTTCTTGGATCCAGCATAATGAAGCGATAATCCTTCTTAAATAAGTTAATTAAATCGCGCCACATCTGACTAGAACCACCGATTCCTGGGATTCCGAGCAAAACTGGCTTATCTTTTTCACCAGTATCACTGTAATGTAAAGTTACATTATCATTTGTTTTAAATTCCATTTTTCCTTACTTTCTATTACACAAAAAGGCAACCCGGTTATCCCAGATTGACTTTACTTTTAACAGACACCAATAACTTTCATCCATAAAGTACCAACAATACCAAAGATCAAGATGTAGACGATACCTAAAACAAAGTTCATCTTCCACCATTCATTTTGTTTGACATAGCCCGTCGTAGCCAAAATAGAAGCTGGACCGTTAGCATAGTGCGTGGTTGATGCGTTGATTGCGCCAGTGAATGCCAAAAGCATTAGAAATTGATTCAACTACTAGCCAAGTAACACACCAGTACGAGCACTATTTGATGGAATCAAAGCACCCATAATCAATTCCAAACCAGTAATCGCATAACCGATACCAATTGATTTTTTACAAAAACGTTTAATCATGAGGTATGCGACACGGTTACCTAAACCAGTCTTGCTAATACCGTGAGCCATGATAAAGGCCATCGCAATTAACCGGGCAGCTGAGTTACCGAATGAACTCAAAATACCAGTTTGAACGACAACACCTTTTGAGTTAACCCCGTCTTTAACTGGAGCAATTCCAACCAAGACAGTTACAACCATCCCTAAAAGCGTGGTACTACCAATTGGGAGCGGCTTTGTTATACATCCCACAATAGTCGCTACGAAAATAGCAAACATTTCCCATGCTTGAGGAGTTAATCCACTAGGCCGCACGGAGTGATCAGCCACAACACAATCCCCATTACTAAAGGCCAAATAAAGCCTTTGTAGTTTACTCTTTCTAGATATTTCATTTTTTCTTCCCCTGCTTAGCTTTAATAAACTAAATTTTAAAAATGAATGTTTTCACATAGTATTATATACTTTTTATTCGAAATTTAAGCATCTTTAAATAAATATCGATTTTTTAGTATTTTATAAAAATATATTAACTTGTGAAATTAGTTCATAAATAACTTGTTATTTTTATAGGCAAAAGAAAAAAGCCTAGTAAGAACTAGGCTTTGAGCTATTAACCAATGTTGTCCCATGGCTTTAGGTCGATTGCTGGACCTTCTGCCAATTTAACTTGTTCATCAGTCAAAAATTCTTTTCTAACTACGACATCGTAAACATAATCTTCAAACCATGGTTGGCTCATTTCGTAGAAGCCCTTGTGACCATATTTATCGCCCCAAGAGTTTTCAACCTTCCACTTGCGAATGTGGCCGTGATCTTCATCAACGCCGACTAAGGTCATATCGTGAGTAGCAAAACCTTCGCCAGTCGCTAAACGATCAGCCTTGCTCATCTTGGTATCAACACCAAATAATTTATCGGTTTGGTAAAGTTCGGTATCAAGATAACCAGTCTTTCTTTCCATTTGCTTCAAAACGTCGTTACCAAAGATTACGGCATCCCCAGACTTAAGTTGTGCTACAGCAGCTTGAGCCAAATATTCAATTGGCACATTCAAAAACTTAATTTGATCACCGCCATCAACATTGTCATAAAGTGGCATATGGTAAAGCTTGTTAAATTCGTGGTTAGGACAGTTTGATAAAACTACATAATCATCAAACTTAAAATCCTTGAAATACTTTTGTACGAATTCACGTGGAGTTAAGTCTCTTTCCAAGTGATATTTCTTGTCGTCATCGCGGTATTCCAAGTCAAACTTCTTTGGTGGTTCGCCTAAGGCAACAGATACCATGCGGTAAACTTCATTCAAAAAGTGCTTCTTAGCCTTTTCAAGTTCATCTTGTGAACTGCCTTCACTCACTAATTTACGTAAAGCAATAGCATCTTTTCTTTCCTTACGTGCTAAAGAATCGATCAAACCAGTAGTATTGTTGGAGTTAAAACTTTCAGGCATTGCGTATGAAGGTACAACACCATATTTTTTAACTAGGTTGATGGCCATGCTCCAAAGGCCGCCGTCTTCACCAGCAAAAGCTAACCATGATTGCACTTCGCGGTCGTTAAGTGGCTTATCAGCCAAACGGATCATTGCATTATAAAAGGCATTTGCACGTTCAATCTTATCCCAGAAAAAGTTATAAGCTTGTGAGAAAGTGAAATCTTTTACTTTGTTTTGCTTGCCAAAGTAATGACGCAAAACATTCAATGTGGCAAATTCCCAGCAACGACCAGAATGCTTTTGGTCAGTTACGCCACCTACATCAAGTTCAGTTGAAAAAACATGGTTTAAACGTTCTGAAACGCGATCGTTAAAGGATGCTTCAAGTAATCCGCTACGACGAGCAGCACGTGAAGCAACTTGATTTTTGCTATTAGTATTGAAATCGGCAGAAAAGTCTGCGATCTCTTGATCAGAAATAACTGTCATATCCTACCTCGTTAGTCTCTAATTTCTTATTAATTCTTTAATCATAATAATACCTTCTTTTGTATTATCTAGCAAGCAAAAAAAGGCGCTCAATGAACGCCTTTTTCTTAATATATCTATATCAATTAAAGTTCAATACCAGATAAAACTTCTTGCATTTTATCAGCTGAGTTGAGCATCTTAGCCTTTTCAGCATCTGAAAGCTTGGTTTCGATTACTTGTTCAATACCTTCACCGTTGATAACAGTTGGAGTACCTAAGTACAAGTCGTGCTTAATGCCATATTCGCCGTTAATTGGTGCTGATAATGGCAAGCAGATTGAACGGTTGTCCAAGATGGCACTAACGATTTGGGTAAGCATCATTGCAACACCATAGAATGTAGCACCCTTGTTAGCGATGATCTTGCCGCCCTTCTTGCGGACGTCAGTTTCAATTTCACTTAAAACATTGTCATTAATTTCTGCATAGTCGCGAAGCGGCTTGCCATCAACAGTTGATTCATCAAAGTTTTCAAAACTAGTATCACCATGTTCACCAAGAACCATTGAGTTAACCTTGGCAACTGGAACATTAAGCTTCTTAGCAAGTTCAACGCGAAGACGCATTGAATCAAGTGAAGTACCAGTACCAATTACACGGCTCTTAGGGAAGCCTGATAACTTTTGAGTTAAAGTAGTTAAGATATCTACTGGGTTTGCGGAAACAACGAATACACCCTTAAATCCTGATTCAACAACGGGTTCTACAATGCTCTTTAAAATCTTAACGTTCTTAGCAACCAAATCAAGTCTAGTTTCACCAGGTTTTCTAGGAACACCAGCAGTAATTACACAAACGTCAGCATCTTTAGCATCACTGTATTCAGCTGGGTGGATGTTGGTTTGACCCATAAACGGAGTGATATCTTCAAGGTCCATTGAGTCACCAACTGGACGATCCTTAGCTACATCGCAAATTGCCAATTCATCAACAGTAGCGTTTTGCAATAAGTCATTTGCAAAAGTTGAACCTACGGCACCATCACCAACAAGAAATACTTTTCTACTCATAAGTTATATTAGTCCTTTCATAAACGTAATTTTCTACATATTCCATTATACACTAAGCGCTTACATTAGACACTATTTATTAATTAATTACGTTAATATTGTGCTTTTCTTAACAAATATATTGAAAAAAAGACAACTCTCATTGTCTCTTTTTCGGTTAGATTTATTTGTGTTCTCTAGCGTATTTAGCCATTTGAATACCAGCCTGGCGACCAAAGATAACCGTTTCAGCAACTGAGTTACCACCAATACGGTTGTTGCCGTGAAGTCCGCCAGAAACTTCACCAGCTGCATAAAGACCTTTAATTACGTTACCGTTGGTATCCAATACTTGAGTTTCGGTGTTAATATGAATTCCGCCCATAGTGTAGTGAATAGCTGGGTGAATGTGAATAGCGTAGTATGGTCCACGGTTTAATTCACGATCCATACCAGTAGTTCTGCCAAATTCCTTATCCTTGTGGTTTTCAACGGCCTTGTTCCACTCATCTACTGTGGCAGCTAAGTTTTCTGGATCAACATCAATTTCCTTAGCTAAGTCAGCCAAAGTGCTGCCCTCCTTAACCAAGCCAATGTGGTCATAAAATTCTACAGCTGCAAAATGAGCACGAACACCTGAATCGAAGACCAAGTATGCACCGTCTTCGTTTAAACCAGTAATCGCACTTGAAACAATTTTACGGGTGTTTAATTCGTTAACAAAACGCTTGCCGGCCTTGTTAACCAAAATAGCACCTTCACCACGTAAACCTTCACCGATTAAGTAAACGTGTGGGTTATCAGTATCTGCAGTTGGGTGAACTTGAATAAAGTTCATTTGCATCAATTGCGCACCAATTTCTTTAGCAAGCTTAATCCCATCGCCAGTAGCACCTGGTTGGTTGGTAGTCTTGTAGTCAACTAAATCTGGACGATACTTCTTGATGATTTCTTTAGAAGCGCCAAAGCCACCAGTAGCAAGCAAAACTGCCTTAGCCTTAATTGTTTTAACGCCTTTATCAGTTTCAACTTCTACGCCGTTAACATTGCCATTCTTGTCTTGCAACAATTTAGTTACTTTAGCACCAGTAAAGATATCTACACCGGCCTTTTTAACTTGGTTAGTTAAACGTGACGTCAAATAAAAGCCAACTGGTTCCATTGAACCTGGACGGTGAGCTCTCTTTACGCTCATCCCACCGGTAATGGTTAAATCAGTCAAACGAACGCCATATTTCATTAACCAGCTAATTGCAATAGCGGAGTGGTTAACAAAGTACTTAAGCATTGCACGGTCGTTTAATAAACCGCCACCTTTTAAAGTTTCTTCGTAAAAGTCACGGTTGTTGTCAATGATTCCTTCATCAAGTTGAACCAATGATTCAGATCCGTTCATACCACTAGAAGCACGACTAGTGTTACCACCAGTTTTACCGTTCTTTTCCAAAATAACAACATTCAAACCAAGTTCACGAGCTTGAAGTGCTGCTGTTAAACCAGTACCACCTGAACCAACAATTATTGCATCATATTTATTTTTTAATTCTTTATTATTTGGCATACTACATCCCTTATTCTTCTGGAGTGGATTGATCAACATTAGTCATCTTCATGTAATCCATCCATTTATCATATTGTTCTTCTGTAACTTTACCACTCTTTAAGGCAGCTTCCTTCAAGGTAGTGCCTTCTTTATCAGCAGTTTGAGCAATTTTGGCAGCTGCATGATAACCAATATGTGGTGACAATGCGGTAACTGTCATAAGTGAATTTTCAAGCAATTCATCCATACGCTCTTCGTTAACAGTTAAGCCATGTATCATTTTATCAGCAAAACCAGTAATTGTACCAGTCAAAATGTCACATGAATCAAGAAATGCTGCAATGATTACAGTCTTAAAGACATTCATTTCGAAGTTACCTTGGCTTGAAGCAAAAGTAATTGTTGTATCATTACCGAATACCTTAGCAGCAGCCATAGTTACGGCTTCTGCCTGAGTTGGGTTAACCTTACCTGGCATAATGCTTGAACCTGGTTCATTAGCTGGAATATTTAATTCGTGATAACCGGCACGAGGACCTGAAGCAAGCATACGAACATCTTGAGCAATCTTAAACATATCAGCAGCCAAGGTCTTAAGTGCGCCATGAACAACATCAAGACCTGAGTGGTGAGCTAAGCCCCAGAACTTGTTGGTCTTAACCTTGAATTCATGACCATATACTTCTGATAATTTACCAGCAATCTTTTCAGTCATGCCTGGTGCAGCGTTAAGTCCGGTACCTACAGCAGTACCACCGATAGCCAATTCATAAAGAGTTGGCTTCAATTCTTGAATGTATGAAAGATCATGTTTCAATGCGGAAATGTAGCCAGATAATTCTTGACCAAAAGTAAGTGGAGTTGCATCTTGCAAGTGAGTACGACCAACCTTAACAGTCTTCCAGTACTTCTTTTCCTTAACTACTAATTCATCAATCAAATGCTTGATAGCAGGTTCAAGCTTGTCTAAGGCTTCAACAGCAACGATATTCATAGTAGTTGGATAAGTATCATTAGATGATTGACCACGGTTAACATCATCGTTAGGCAAAATACCTAAACCTGGGTGAAGCTTGTTGGCCAAGTTAGCCACTACTTCGTTAACGTTCATGTTACTTTGAGTACCTGAACCAGTTTGAAGTACGTGTAATGGGAAGTCTTTTCTTAAATCTGTATCATTAAGTGCTAAAAGATGATCAATTGCATCTTCAATTGCTTCACCTTTTTCTTTAGGTTCATCCCCAACCTCAACGTTTGATTCAGCTGCGGCCTTCTTCAAATGCAAAAAGGCACGGATGATTTGAATTGGCATTAATTCACCGCTTGGGAAGTTATTGCGACTTCTTTCTGTTTGTGGACCCCACAAAGCATCCTTAGGAATTTTTACAGGACCGATGGTGTCGCTTTCAATACGATAGTTTTCTTCGCTCATTATTTTTCCTCCTTACATAAGCATAAGGTTTTTGTTAGTTTTCAATCACCTTTTATGATACCTGTAAAGGCTTTCTTTTTCAATTAAAGAAAAAAGATCTAGGATAGCCTAGATCTCATCTTAAAAATTTCTACCTATTTTGATGGTTCATCTTTTTAGCAAAGAAGTCACCAACAATTTGTACAATAAAAATCAAAATAATTACTAAGACAGTAGCAACTAAGGTAACGTCATTGTTAAAACGATTGTAACCATATGAAATAGCTGTGTTACCTAAACCACCGGCACCGATGGCACCAGCCATTGCAGTTAAACCAATCAATGAAATGATGGTTACTGTTGAAACGCGGATTAATTCTGAACGTGATTCACGTAAGTAAACATCAAAAATTATATCTGAAACAGTTGCGCCTAAACTTTGAGCAGCCTCTACTTTACCTGTATCAACACTTTCAAGGGCAACTTGTACCTGACGAGCGTAGAATGGGAAAACACCTAAAGTTAATGGAACTAAGGCTGCCTTCATCCCGATTTGAGTACCAACAATCTTTTGCGTAACAGGTGCAACAAAGGCAAGCAAGATTACAAATGGAATAGCTCTAAAAATTGAAACTATCTTATCGCAAACGTTATACCAGAACTTGTTTGGACGAATACCGTCTTCTTTGGTTACAACAAGCAAAACACCAAAAATAATTCCGAGAATGCCACCGAAGATTGTGGCCCAAAAAGTCATGAATAATGTTTGAAAGATACTAGTTCCCCAGCCAGCGTCTCCGCCCCAGCCGAGTTGTACGACATTTGGACAAACTTTTTCAAACCAACTAATCATCTAAATTCCCCTTTTCATCCAATCTAGTCAAAGTAACGTTTTGCTTCTCCAAGAATTCTCTAGCTTGCTTTTGCTTATCGGCATCCCCTTTAACCAAAACAACCAAAGTACCGATCGCTTCGCCATTTAACAGTTCCACGTTACCATAAAGCATTGAAACCTCTACTCCAATTTGACGGTAAAGTTCAATAATGATGGACTTAGTCACATTAGCAATGCTGTAAACCAGTTGATATACCTCTTCATTTGCTTCTAGCTTGCCAAGGTTCAAGGCCTCTAAAGTTTGAATAGCTTCAAGGCCACCACCAACAAAGCGTTTAGTCAATTCCTTCTTAGGATGCAAGAAGACTTGACGCAAATTGCCTTTTTCAATCATCTTACCGTGTTCCATTACAGCAACCTTATTACAGATCTTCTTAACGGCATCCATTTCGTGGGTGATTAAAACTACAGTCAAACCTAATTGCTTATTGAGTTGTTTCAATAGATCCAAAATTTGTTGTGTATTTTGTGGATCAAGCGCACTAGTAGCTTCATCAGAGATCAAGATATCGGGGTGGTTAGCCAAAGCACGAGCAATAGCTACTCTTTGTTGTTGACCACCTGATAATTCAACTGGATAAAAGTTAGCCTTATCTTTCAAATCAACTAAATCAAGCAATTCTAATGAACGTTTTTCTAATTCTTCATCGGAAAGTTTTGCGTGCTTTAATGCAAAAGCAACATTTTCTAAAACCGTTGTTTCATTCAATAGGTTGAAACCTTGGAAAATCATACCGATTTTTCGACGTTCCAGTTGCAATTGTTTATTAGAAATAACTTGTTTGCCCTCTTTAACAAAATCGACATCGTTGACCTTGATATTACCCTTGCTAGGATGTTGCAGGAGGTTAATCGTTCTAACCAAGGTTGACTTACCGGCACCAGAGAAGCCGACAACTCCATAAATATCGCCTTTTTCAACGTGCAAAGTTACATCGCTAACTGCTTTGACAACTTTACCCTTTTTTTGAGGAAAATCTACATCAATATGATCTAATTGAATAATGCTCATTCTAACCCCTCCTACTTAATCTTGATATCCCAAGCAGCAATTTGTGAATTACCGTAGTAGTGCTTAGTCATCTTCTTTGTCTTTTCAGTTTGGTAGGCCTTAACCACATCTTTGTAAAGTCGGTTGTTTTCTTGACCCTTCTTAGCACAAATGATGTTGATCCATTGCTTAGAATCTTTGTTAACTGGTTCAACGTAAATAGTTTGCTTATCGCCTAAACCAGCTGGACCAGCATAGTCGTTGTTAACTACTGAAGCATCAACTGAGTTGATTACTCGACCAGTTTGTTCAGCACCAACTTCCTTTAACTTAAGGTTGCGTGGGTTCTTAGTGATATCGGCTACAGTAACAAGTGTCTTGCCCTTTCTTAAACCGATTAAGCCAGCGTTTTTAAGAACAAACAATGCTCTTGATTCATTAGTTGCATCATTTGGAATGGCAATAGTTGCACCATCTGGCAATTGAGACAACTTCTTGTATTTCTTAGAGTACAAACGAATTGGTGCAATATAAGTTTTACCGATTGAAACTACACCACCACCATTTGACTTGTTCCATGCTTTAAGGAAGGCGTAGTGTTGGAAAGCATTCAAATCAACATCGCCAGATTTCAAAGCCTTGTTTGGCTGGTTGTAATCAGTAAAATTCTTTATCTTAATCGTAATACCATATTTATCTTTAGCCGTTTGAGCAACGCTCTTCCAAATAGCTGCATCTTGTTTACTTTGTGAGACAACACCAACTGTTACAGTCTTGGCTTGGGTTTTACTTGGAATTCCTGGTCCAAAACTAAACCAACCAGCAATTAAGATTAAAACGCCGATAATTGTCCAAATAATTGTATTTCTCCGTCTACGCTTACGCATGTAACTCAACTCCTAATAATGAAAATAAAAAAGCATTCATCCTAAAAGGACGAATGCTCGTGTTACCACCTTTAATTCATTTATCACTCACGCGATAAATCTCATTAGCTATCAAATTAATAGCCTGCACTGTTAACGGGTGCAAATCCGCTGATAGCTAAATATCACTATCAGTCATCGTTCCAAGCCCATATTCGCTAGGGCCTATTTGCTAACTTTCACCACCACGTTAGCTCTCTTTATAAATAGGGAACTAGTTACTCAGCTCTTCAAGATGTTTGATTAATAATTTGTTATAAATAAGTTATCATCACTTTTTAATCTAGTCAACATATTTTTTAATTATTCTTCTGAGTAAGCGGTTTTATTTTATAATGTGGTTATATCTTATAATTTAATAATTGCTAAGGAGAAAGAAATGAAGAAAAATCACTTTCGAAGTTTGGCTCTCTTATTAGTAGCGGCAGTAGGCTTGATTTCCTTTGCCAATACTAATGTCCCATGCAATAACCAAACCGTTTATGCCGTTTCAGATAAATCACTCGCTAATCTGAAATTTCATAAACAAGAAATTGTTACGGTCGACCATAATGAACCGCGCTTCTCTAAAAGTACGTTGTCAAAGAAAAATGGTCCCTGGCAAAAATACAGTAATTTAGATTACTTAAATAGAGCTCAGGCGGCTAATGCCCTTTTGAATAAGAGATTGATGCCCCATAGTCCAAGAGCCGGTTTGACTTGGGATCCAACTGGTTGGCACAACAAACGCATTGCTAGTGGCTGGCTTTACAACCGTTGTCACCTAGTTGGCTATCAATTAACCGGTCAAAATAATAATCCGCGCAATCTAATTACTGGAACACGTGAATTAAACGATCCAGACATGCTCAAGTACGAAAATGAAGTTGCCGATTATTTGAAAGACTCTTCAAGTAATTACGTTCGCTACAGAGTTACACCAATTTTCAAAGGTAATGACTTGTTAGCAAACGGTGTTGAAATGGAAGCTAAATCAATCGGCAGCAATGCTGTTGATTTCAATGTTTATATTTTCAATGAGCAACCTGGCGTAATCTTAAACTACAAAGATGGTACTAGTCGCGTTAAACATGGTTCAAGTACGATTGCTGAACATGTAAAAGCTAGAAGCCATCATGTGACTAAAGCAAGAACCATTCATAACATTAAGCACAAGATTTCTACTGCAAATTACCGTGTAATTGGTAACAAACGCAGCAAGATTTATCATGTTGCCAGTGGTGAAAACTATCATATGAGTTCAGCCAATGCAGTTTACTTCCCTTCAGAAGCTGCTGCTAGACGTGCTGGTTATCGTAAATCATTAAGATAATGAAAAAGAGTTATCTGCTTTTTTAAACAGATAGCTCTTATTTTTTTATTGAACGCTCTTGCGCCCGCGTTGATAAGCTTCATGCAGTTCCGCAAAAGTCATATTCTTACCCTTTTGATCAAAGACAACCAATACTTCTTGCACACCATCCAAAATTCTTGATAACCAGCGGAAAATTGTAGTTGCCGCACAGAACAAGACAAATAGAATGAACATTGCCTTATCAGAAATCATGGTCAGTGAGAACAGATTGTGTAAGAAGATAATCGCTAAAACTAACCCGGCGAATGATCCAATCATTACGCATAAACGGAATTTATTTAATGGAGCTGAAATGTGGTAAAGTACCATCATTCCCACTGCCACCAATAAAAGTGTTGCCGTTGTACCTACATCATTATGATCAAGCGATATATAGCCGCCTGCAACCACCAAAATACTTACCGCCAGCATATCGGTTACCCCACCAGGGATTGCTCTTGCCAAAATATTGGGAATAAATTGTCCGCGAATTCTATTGTGATTACTTTCTAGAGCCAACAAGAATGATGGCAAGCCAATGGTGAAGGCAGAAATCAAGGTAATCTGTGATGGCTGTAATGGATAATCAATAACCATTACGAGTGAGAAGATAGCCATCAAAAATGAGAAGATATTCTTTACCAAGAACAAACTGGCTGAACGCTGAATGTTATTAACTACGCGCCGACCTTCATTTACCACCTTAGGCATTCTAGCAAAATTTGAATCAAGCAATACTACTTGAGAGGCTTGAACAGCCGCACTGTTACCGGATGCCATCGCAATTGAACAGTCTGCTTTCTTCATTGCCAAAATATCGTTAACACCATCACCAGTCATAGCAACGGTATTGCCTAAGTTTTGCAAAGCATTAACAAACTTACGCTTTTGTTCTGGCTTAACTCGACCAAAGACACTGTAGTTCTTCACTGCATCTTCATAACCATCATCAGGTATTTCCTGTGCATCAATATATTTATCAGAATTTTTAATACCAGCTTGCTTAGCAACTCTTGAGACAGTTACAGGGTTATCACCTGAGATAACCTTAATTTCTACACCCTGTTTAGCAAAGTATTCAAAGGTTGCTTTAGCTTCTTTTCTTATTGGGTTAGACAAGAGAATATAGCCGTAAACTTCAACTGGTTTAGATAATTTAGAATCGTCTTCAGTTAAAACACCTGGATAATTGACTACGATTAAAACACGATAACCAGTTGCGGCATATTGTTCAAATTCATCCTTATACTGATCGAACTGGTCACGCAAAACCATTTCTGGTGCGCCAATTAAAAGTGTATGATCGTCAAAAATTACGCCACTATATTTATTAACTGAAGTAAATGGCAGAATACCGCTGGCTGTTTTACCAGTATTTTCAGTGAAATGCTCGTGAACAGCCTTCATTGTCGCATTATCTGCCGGCATGCTAGCAGCAAAATCACCTATGAGTTGGTCTAAGTTGTTTCTTTTAAAGTCTTTAGAAGCAACTGCTTTTTCTACGCTCATCTTTGGCTCGGTAATCGTACCTGTTTTATCAACACAAAGTACATTAACTCGAGCTAAAGTTTCAACACTCTTCATATCGTGGAGCATTACCTGCTTCCGTGCTAGACGAACTGCAGAAAGTGCTAATGCAATAGTCGTCAAAAGGTACAAGCCTTCTGGAATCATACCGATAATCGCAGCTTCCATGGAAACGATACTACGGTATAAAGACATGTGGTTGACAAAGAAACTCATCGAGAACAGTGCTATTCCCAGGGGAATAATGATAATGCCGACCCATTTAATCAATTTGTTAATTGAGCGAACCATTTCTGACTGTTCACTGCTGCCCATGGCTTTAGCTTTAATCGTCAGCTTAGAAATGTAGCTTTCCTTACCCACTTTTTCTAGTTGCATATAAGCAGAGCCCGAAACTACAAAGGAGCCAGACATTAGCTGATCGCCAACATCTTTAGTAATTTCATCAGATTCACCAGTTAAAAGAGATTCATTAACCCTGATGTCACCTTTGACAACTTGGCCGTCGGCAGGAATCTGATCCCCTGTTTTAAGTAAAACCAGATCTCCTTTAACTAGTTTCTCAATTGGGACTTTTTCTTCTTTACCATCACGTAATGCCACGATCTCTGTTGCATTCATGACGTTCAATTTACTTAAGATCTTTTTAGCACGGATTTCCTGAACAATACCAATTACCGTGTTTAACACAATAACTGGCAAGAAGGTCAAATCCTTATATGCGCCAACTAAGACTAGCAAAATTGAGAGTACCAAGAAAATCAAGTTAAAGTAAGTAAACAAGTTTTCTCGGATGATTTGTTTATTTGTTTTAAATTGATCATCAACGGCTTTATTGACTTCACCAGCTTGAATACGCTGTTCAACCTGGCTACTAGTTAAGCCTGTTTCTAAATTTATTTTTTCTTCACTCATTTTTATTACCCGGTAAATAAATAGTTAATATATTCCATTATAACCAAGAATAAAAAAGGTTCGCAAATCTGCGAGCTTATTTTAGTGTTTTCTTATATAAGTCAAAAAAGTATAAGGATATTTATTCTTGCTATCGGCATCGTGATGCTCTTGATGCACTAAATCAAACTGTGAGTAATCAATCTCTGGCATAACTGTATCTGCTTTAAAGGCGCCCTCAATTTCAGTTTTTTCAAGGATATCAACCTGATCAAGCAAGGCTTTAAAAATTGATACGCCACCAATCGCACATATCTTTTCACTTTGATGATTGGAAAGATATTCATTCATTTCATCGATTGATGTCAAAATCTCTACCTGGTTATTATCTTTCCATTTACTTTTCATTTCTTCATTGTGGGTCAAAACAATGTGCTTTCGTCCTGGCAATAACTTGGGTAAGCTAGCAAAAGTTTTCCTACCCATTAAAATTGGATGATCCATTGTCTTTTCTTTAAAATGCTTTAAGTCAGCTGGTAAATGCCAAGGCAAGTGCCCATCTACGCCAATTTGTCTTTTTTTATCTTCTGCCCAAACATATTCGATCATGCTATCACCTAAACCGCAACTGGTGCCTTAATCGTACCATGGTGCTTGTAATCTACTACCTTGATATCTTTCATTTTAAAATCTTCAATGTGCTTCTTCTCAGGATTGAGCCAAAGTTGTGGTGAATCATAAGGCTTACGGGAAAGCAATTCCTTTACTTGATCAAAGTGGTTGCGGTAAATGTGTGCGTCCCCCAAAGTATGAACAAATTCACCCACTTCAAGACCAGTCTCACGTGCAATCATATTAAGCAAAAGTGCATATGAAGCAATGTTAAATGGCACACCCAAGAACATGTCACCACTTCTTTGGTAAAGTTGAACACTAATCTTTCCATCAACCACATAAAACTGGAACATGACGTGACATGGTGGCAGTGCACTTGTTGGCACATCTTCTGGGTTCCATGCAGTCACGATCATTCTACGTGAATCTGGGGTCTCCTTAATTTGCTTAATTACATTGTCAATTTGATCAATAAAACCACCATCACGTTTTTGCCAATGACGCCATTGTGCACCATATACATCGCCTAAATTGCCATACCTTTTAGCAAAGTCTTCATCATCGAGAATTCTTTGATCAAATTTTTTCATCTCTGCTTGGTAGACCTTATTAAATTCCGGATCACTTTGACTACGCAAACCGAAATCAGTCATATCGGGGCCTTGGTATTCAGCACTAGTTACCCAATTTTTAAAGGCCCATTCATCCCAGATATGATTATTATGTTCTAGCAAAAAGCGAATATTGGTATCGCCACGTAAGAACCAGAGAAGTTCACTTTTAATCAAACCAAAGGGAACCTTCTTAGTCGTTAATAATGGAAAGCCTTTTGATAAATCAAAACGCATTTGTGCACCAAAATAACTTCTGGTACCCGTACCGGTTCGATCACTCTTGTCATGGCCTTCAGTCATTATCTTTTGCAAAAGATCCAAATATGGTTGTTCAAGAATTGCCATTTTCTACACACCTTTCAAGTTTTCATCTTGTTTAAGATACCATAGATCTGGTGTATTTGATAATGTAAACTACAAGATTTAGTATTTTTAAGCAAAATAAAATAGATGAACTGAATCATCTTTTTCATTAATTTTTCTTAAATTCGCCTTTATGTCTAATCAGGTAGACGACTGTTGCAACAATCAAGACCAATGCGCCGACAATAACTGAGATTCTCGTATCAGGATTAATGAACATGAAAACTACAATTACTAAGAGCATGGCAAAGGCAAAATAATTTGTGAATGGATAAAGTGGCAACTTAAATGGGTGAGTGGCCATTTTATCTTTATTGTGTCTTCTAAATCTAAGTTCGGCCAGCAAAATCACAAACCATGGGATCATCCCTGGTAAAACAGATGAACTGAACACAATAACAAATAAGTCTGAAGCAGAATGATTAAATTGTGAGGCAATTACGTTCAAGACAAAACCAATAAAGATACCACCTGAGATACCCATAATAGCGCGATCAGGCACGATTCTCTTGGAAATATGCTTGAAAGGACTAGGTGCTTCACCATCATGTGACAATTTAAACAGCATCCGACTTGATGAATAAATTCCTGAGTTTGCACCTGACAAAGCCGCAGTTAACACAACAAAGTTGATAATTGAAGCTGCCACAGTAATTCCTACTTTAGCAAAAGTAGTTACAAATGGTGAACCAAGACTACTCAATTTATTCCATGGATAAATAGTCACGATAACAAAGATCGCACCCACGTAGAAAATCAAAATTCTAAATAAAACTGACTTAACACTTTTAACAATTGCTTCTTGTGGGTGAGCAACTTCACCAGCTGAAATACCTAAAAGTTCGATTCCTTCATAAGAACCAACGATAATTGACATTGAGAAGAAGAAACCTTTGACGCCACCAGTAAAGAAACCGCCATGAGCCCATAAATTGCTGAAACCAGTTGGCTTGCCACCGTTACCAACACCGAAGAAGATAACAATGAAGCCCAAAACAATCATTAAAATAATGGTGATTACCTTGATCATCGCAAACCAGAATTCCAGTGAAGCATATGCTTTGGCACTAGCTAAATTGGCTAAAAGCAAAAATGCAATAATGATGATCCCCGACCATAAAGCACTGATATTCGGCCACCAATATTTCAGATATTCTGTCGCGGCCACCACTTCTGACATACCAACAATGATATATTCAAAGACATTGGCCCATTCGGCTAAATATCCAGCTAAGGGATGAACGTATTCTGTTGCATAATCCGCAAATGAACCTGTCCCCGGATTGATGTAAAGCATTTCCCCGAGTGCTCGCATAACAATGTACAAAATCAGGCCCACAAACATATAGGCCAAAAGTACTGAAGGACCAGTCCACTTAATTGTTGACGTAGACCCCATAAATAAGCCGACACCAATTGCTCCACCAAGTGAAATCATTTCCATTTGGCCAGCAGTCATTGTTCGACGCAGCTGGGGCGCGTTATTCTTTTTACTCATAACTCAACTCCATATAATTAATCTATTCCTATTAATTACTGGAATTAATTTACTTTTGCTTTTGGCGTTTTGTCAAGGGCAAAAATAAAAAAGCCACTATAAATTAGCAGCTTCATCAAAATTCATAAATAATAAGGAGTGTACAGGATTTGAACCTGCGCGCCAAGGAAAACTTGGTTCGCCGGATTTCGAGTCCGGTGCATTACCACTCTGCCAACACTCCATAACACTGATATTATAACCTTATTGTTAGAAATAGTCCAAAACTATTTTCACTTTACACAGCATAACTTATTGTTACAATTAGAGTATACCTAATATTTGAAATAAGATATAGAAAAGAGTTTTTAATATGTGTACTTCAATTGTGTTTAGTCCTAAAGATCACTACTTTGGTCGTAATCTTGACCTAGAAATAACTTTCGGTCAGCAAGTCGTGATTACCCCTCGCAACTATGGTTTTAAGTTCCGCAAGATGCCGGAATTAAAACAACATTACGCTATGGTAGGAATCGCCCTTAATGCTGGCGGTTATCCTTTATACTTTGATGCTGCTAATGAAAAGGGCTTGGGAATGGCCGGACTAAATTATCCTGGCAATGCCACTTACTATGACGTCAAAGATGGCAAAGACAATGTTGCTTCTTTTGAATTCATCCCTTGGATTTTGGGCCAATGCGCTACAGTAGAAGAAGCTAAGAAATTGCTTGCCAAAATCAACATTGCTGACATCAACTTTAGCGAAAAAATGGTTGCTTCTAAACTTCACTGGTTAATTGCCGATAAAACCGGCACTTCAATTGTTGTTGAAACTGATAAAGATGGTATGCATGTTTACGATAACCCTGTTGGTTGCTTAACTAACAACCCACAATTCCCTAAGCAATTGTTCAACTTAAACAACTACGCAGATGTTTCTGCCGCAATGCCAAAGAACAACTTCTCAGATCAAGTTAAAATGGACGGCTACAGCCGCGGCTTAGGTTCACACAATTTGCCAGGTGGTATGGATTCAGAATCTCGTTTTGTCAGAGTAGCCTTCAACAAGTTTAACGCCCCTACTTCCGATTCTGAAGAAGAAAACGTGGACACTTACTTCCATATTCTGCATTCAGTAGAACAACAAAAAGGCCTGGATCAAGTCGGCCCAGATGCTTTTGAGTACACTATTTACTCTGATGGTATCAATTTGGATAAAGGTATCTTCTACTACACTACTTACACTAATAAGCAAATCAACGTAGTTGATATGAATAAAGAAGATTTAGACAGCAGTGATTTAATTACTTACGATATGCTCACTAAAGGTAAATTTAATCATCAAAACTAAAAATTGCGCAAATAATGTTAATTTTGTTTAAAGATTAGCATTATTTTTTCTTTTGCGGTTAAAATAGATTTTACAAATAAGTTATTGGGGATATTGTGCATCAATGAATAATTATTTAGTGTTGCTCCTTGCAGCAACTGTTTTATTGTTACTCATTTTTAATATCAAGACCTCACGTCGTTTTAATCTATTTGACCACTGGCTACACCATCAATTAGTTAAAAAACGCAGTGGTTACAAATGGCAAGTAATTGCCTTTATTAACGATCCCAAATTGATGGTCGTTTGGGACGTGCTCTTAGCTGGCCTTTTGTTAAATGAAGAGCGCAATTTAACTGCACTTTGGGTATTGGGTACCTTAGGTTTTGCGGATATTTCCGGCATCATTTTAAAGAGATTGATCCGGCGCAAGCGTCCTATTCTCCACTCAGACATGGAAGAAGGCTACAGCTTCCCTAGTGGGCACGTTTTAGGAGCAACGACCATGGGGCTAATTCTATTGCAGCTTTTTGCTAAAGATTTAGGACTCGCCTTCATCATCACAGTTATTGCTGTTTGGATAATGGTAATCATTTCTCGCTTGAGTTTAAAAGCCCATTACCCATCAGACATAATTGGTGCAACTAGTTTGGCAATCGTTTGCTTTAGCATTTCACAACAATTATTTTTAGCACTCTAAACAAAAACGAGTATGTTTCTTGGAACATACTCGTCTTATTTTAATTTATCTTTTATTCGTGAAAACCAACCATAATGCCGCCCTCTTCAGCATAAAAACTGCAAAGGCCGCGCATTGGACGAATTGTAACTTGAGCATCAGGATATTCAGCCAAGATCTTATCTTTGATAATCTCGGCATCTTTTTCATTTTCGCAGTGGTCAATAATCACTTCACCGCCGTGATAATTGTCGTCCTTCATGTATTTAAGCAATTCACGCATTGCTTTTTTCATACCCCTAGCCTTAGTTAATGGTTCAAGCTTACCTTCCTTGCTTGCCGTACCGATCAAGTTAATTTTCAAAAGACCGGCAACCTTGGCTGCGACTGGTGAGACACGCCCATTCAGAGACAAATTATGTAGTGATTGCAGAATAAAGAGCAAATGCGTACGCATTCTGAATTTGGCAATTACTTCTTCGAGATCAACAAAGCGGATATCGCCTTGAATCATTTTCTCAATACCGTGCAAAACAATAGTTAATTCAGGGCCCGCACTTCTTGAGTCAACTACAATAATTTGACTGGTGGGATGCTTTTCCTCATACATTGTTTTTGCTTGAAGTGCTGAGGAAAAAGTACCACTCATACCACTAGTCATCGTGATGATGATAGCTTTTTCGGTACCTTCTAGTGCATTAAGCCAAGCTTGAATGCTAGGACAAGTAGTCTTACCGGCAACTTGATTTTGATTCATATCATTCAAAAATTCTCTGATATTCAAATTTTGATCGTCAATATAATCCTTACCGCCAAAAGAAATAGTCAAAGGTACTACTTCCACGTTGTGGTCAGGATCGCTTTTCATATTGCTACTAGAATCAATAATTAATTTAATATTCTCCATAATCAAATTCCTTATTTATCATAGACAATTATTTTAATACATGTATTATAGCGCATTGATATAGTAATTTATTATTGCCTTTATTAATTTTTAAAATGTAAACCGCTTTCATATGTTTACATGATCACAAAGTTAGGCTAAAATTTGAATTGTAAGCGGGACAAAAATTGTTCCGTATGGCATGCAAAATTTTTGTTACATGCCATAATTTTTGAGGAGGTTTATAATGCTCAAATCAGTTATTGAAAATGTACACGCACTCGAAATTTTTGACTCACGTGGTAACCCAACTGTTGAAGTTCACGTTACCCTTTCAAACGGTGTCGTAGGTAAGGCTGAAGTTCCATCAGGTGCTTCAACTGGTGAAAACGAAGCCGTTGAATTACGTGACGGTGGTTCACGTCTTGGTGGTAAGGGCGTTTCAAAGGCTGTTAACAATGTTAACACTGAAATCAACGACGCTTTAAAGGGTATGGACCCATTTGACCAAGCTAAGATTGACCAAACTATGATCGACTTAGACGGTACTCCAAACAAGGGTCGTCTTGGTGCTAACGCTATCTTAGGTGTATCAATGGCTACTGCTGTTGCTGCAGCTAAGGCTAACCACCAACCTCTTTACCGTTACCTTGGCGGTATTGATCTTGAAATGCCACAAACTTTCCACAACGTTATCAACGGTGGTGAACACGCTGACAACGGTATCGACATCCAAGAATTCATGATCACTCCAATTGCTAAGACTTCATTCCGTGATGGTTTCGAAAAGATCGTTAACGTATACCACACTTTGAAGAAAGTTCTTGAAGACATGGGTTACGAAACTGGCTTGGGTGACGAAGGTGGTTTCGCACCTAACATGAAGAACTCAGAAGAAGCTTTAAAGGCTTTACACGAATCAATTGTTAAGGCTGGTTACAAGCCAGGCGAAGATATCGGTATTGCATGTGACTGTGCTGCTTCATACTTCTACAACAAAGAAGACGGCAAGTACCACCTTGAAGGCAAGGTTCTTGACGATGAAGAATTAGCTGCATACTATGACAAGCTTTTGGACGAATTCCCAGAATTAATGTCAATGGAAGACCCATATGACGAAAACGATGTTGAAGGTATGGTTAAGTTCACTCAATCACACAAGGACCGTATCCAAATCGTTCTTGACGACTTCATTTGTACTAACCCAGCACTTTTGAAGAAGGCCATCAAGGAAGGTGCCGGCAACGCTTCATTAATCAAGTTGAACCAAATCGGTACTGTTACTGAAACTCTTGAAACTATCCGTATGTCACGTAAGAACGGCTACAACACTATGATTTCTCACCGTTCAGGTGAAACTGGTGACACCTTCATCGCTGACTTGGCTGTTGCTATCAACGGTGGTCAACTTAAGACTGGTGCTCCAGCTCGTTCAGAACGTGTTGAAAAGTACAACCGTTTGCTTGAAATCGAAGAAGAACTTGGCAAGGGCGAACGTCTTGCATTCTTCCCAGATGATGTTGACCACGATTAATTTCGATTAACCGAGTACAATTTCAACAAAAAGCATGTAGATTAATTTCTACATGCTTTTTTGTTTCATCTTTAAACTGATTTATTTTTGATAAGCTTTTTTAAAGCCTTTAATTAAAGTGGCATCATTAACTTGTTTAACTACTACAACTCCACCTTTTTTGACTGATCAAGTAAAATTACGGGTTTCTTATTCTTTAAACAGAATAAATAAGTATTATGCCAAGATTTAAAGTTATCATTAGCAATTGCACAACATTATATTGGTACTTATTTTTACCTAAAGGACTCCAACCGATCTTGATTGGCTTTTTCTTCAAGACAAATCTTGCTTGCGTAAAAGCTTGCGGATAAGTATCGCCCTTTTTAGTCTTTAAAAGATGAATACCATCGTAGAAACGATAAGTTTGACCAGATGATTTACTGCAGCTTGCAGTTTTTTAGTTTTGGTTTATTTCAGTTAGTTTTAACTATCTTTTTAGTTTTTGATTTGGACTTTTTCTTTTTATTCTTATCTTTTGCCTTTTTATCTTTAGTCTTTTCAACTTTCTTAGTAGTTTTTTAACTGACTTTTTGCTACTGCTACTTGCTGCTTTTTCTACTCTAAGTCAAGTGTTATCAACGATTTTAAGCAATTTTATTTTGAAATACAGGCCTAATCGGGAAATGGCTCCCGGAGAATCGAGTTAAATA
>NZ_LARO01000098.1:0-1577 GCF_000980505.1 Lactobacillus sp. N54.MGS-719 | reverse complement strand
AGAGTTGGCCTTACGAGAGGCATAGTCTTCCAAAGCGTCGCCACCGACCAGCATTACTAAAATCACCATAGCGGCCCAATACTCACCGACGCTTAGAGTGGAGACAACGGCGATGATTGCCAGCAGGTCAACGCCATAGCGACCGCTTTTAAGAGTATGGATCATCTCAATCAGCATTGAAAGCGCGATACCGGCTCCCACGATGGTTACCAGAATCTGGGCAGCCAGTGCCTGCTTAAAAGCGTATTGCAGGAGCACGGCTACTAAGGCGACAGCTAAAATCATGAACAATTTTTGCCGATGCGAAAATTTTTTCATAATTTTCAGCTCCTTTCCCCAAATTTTGTCTTAATTATAACGCTATTCGGCAACCGCTTCCAGATGTCAGCTTGAGGCAATCTGCCAAGTTGGTTTCATTCAGGTCAAAATTAATAAATATCGGAATAATTGACGAAAATATAAAATTAGTATTGACATTAAACGTTTTTATCGGTAATATATATAACTGTTGATACGTTATCAGCGAATTTAAATAAACATTTGCGGAAGTAGTTCAGTGGTAGAACATCACCTTGCCATGGTGGGGGTCGCGGGTTCGAATCCCGTCTTCCGCTTGATTCCATTATTTCATGCACCCATAGCGCAATTGGATAGAGTGTCTGACTACGAATCAGAAGGTTGAAGGTTCGACTCCTTCTGGGTGCATTAATCGGGAATTAGCTCAGCTTGGTAGAGCGCTTCGTTCGGGACGAAGAGGTCGCAAGTTCAAATCTTGTATTCCCGATTCATAAATAAACATTATGCGGAAGTAGTTCAGTGGTAGAACATCACCTTGCCATGGTGGGGGTCGCGGGTTCGAATCCCGTCTTCCGCTTGAATTGAATATTTATTATGCACCCATAGCGCAATTGGATAGAGTGTCTGACTACGAATCAGAAGGTTGAAGGTTCGACTCCTTCTGGGTGCATTTCTTGCGGAAGTAGTTCAGTGGTAGAACATCACCTTGCCATGGTGGGGGTCGCGGGTTCGAATCCCGTCTTCCGCTTTTTGTATGCCGATGATTTTTCATCGGTTTTTTTGTTAAAAAAGATCCGGTCATCACCATTTTGGTACTGACCGGATCTGATTGTTACTAAGCTTAAATCAGCCGATATTCTTTTAAGAGTTCTTCGATATAGGTTCCCTTGACTTTTTTGAGTCCCTCTTTAACTAATAGTTTCTGAGACAATGGCAAGTCCAGTTCAGTTAATTTCTTTTGATCATTAAGATAATACATGGCATTCATCATCAAACGAACGTCAAAGGCTGAGGCAAATACTTCAGGAACGCCCCGGTCAATGTCAAGCAGCGTATAGACGGCTTCCATGGCAGTGCGAACGGAGTATTCAGTTGTAAAGACCGTATCACGTGGCGTTTCAGCAAAGTTGCCGATAAAGGCTAGATTCTTGGAATGCTTTGGTACGACTAATGGACGATCACCCAAAGCGCGCGGCATGAAGTAGGATGTGATATACGGCATGTGAGCAGGAATTGTTGTCGCTGCTTTTGCCATGACCGGAATATCATTTTCTGGTACA
>NZ_LARO01000019.1:0-34164 GCF_000980505.1 Lactobacillus sp. N54.MGS-719 | reverse complement strand
CCTCCATAGATGTTTTTGTGGTTATTAACATTCTATCAAACAGGTCCAAATGGACTTTTTATTTTCTATCAAGTGTTCAATTTAATTTTACAATCGGCGAATTGAATAAATGTGATATAAAACTTCAAATTTTATTGAGTCATAAATTATCTGCTGACCAATTAATATCATTGGCTACAGAGGTTGATTTTAGAAATCGATATTATATAAAAGAGTATCCAGAATTATTCAAAAAAGCTTTGATTGAAAGCTTGAAGAGAGAGTTTGGTTCAGAATATTTTGAATATGAACTTTCAAATATTCAAAAGTTGAAGAAAGAACCTTATATGTTTTCAAATTATTCATTACGAAAAGGTAATAATCGACCAGATCTATTAATGCCAGATCCGTTGTCTGATAGAAAACTTTGCCATGATATATATGCTGAACTGCAGAAAGCTCATGATCAAGTGAAAGGATTTCTTGAAATAAAGAGGGCAGTAGAGTCAAAGAAGGATAAAAGCAAGAAGAAAATTGCTAAGCCTAAACGAATAAATTCTAAGACAGGTTACCCAATGTCAACTGATAAGCAAATAAGAAATGCTACAGAGCAGCTTAAATTGACAAGAAAATTTTTAAAGAATAATCAGATCAGCTCCTATAGCTCAAGAAGCTCACAAGAAAAAATGGAAGATCTGGTTTGGAATAATTCTGCTGAAAAAATGGATAGTGCTGATCTTGAATACAAAAAAGGTGAGTGGGATAAGGCAGAAAAATTATGGCTAACGTGTGTTGCTATTAATTATCGAGCAGCAAATAGATTAAGAATAATGTACCAAAAAGAACACAGATTTAACGATGCAGTTCAGATTATTGATTTTGCAGTAGATTCACCTGTATTGCGTAAAATTAATAATGATTCTTATATTACAGATTTTAAAAAGAAGCTAGAAACGGCTGAGCAAAAATCTATGAAACATGAAAATGAGGATCAATCAAAATTATCTGAGGAAGATTTAAAAAAACTAAATAGAGATTCGGATTATTGGTTTAAAAAAATCGAAACTATCAAATTTTATGTGTAAATAGATCTTTCCCTTAGATTGATTTTTTAATTTATCTTCTAATCAAAGTAAGATTCCAAGGTATCTTGAACCTGGCCAAAGCCTTTGTGGATTCGATTGAAATATCGATCATTGTAGCTCAATGCTTGGATACCTATAAATATGTCCAATGATTGCTCTGTTGGAAATTCAGCTTTAGGCTTAGCTTTACGCTTACTTTAAAATTCATCATTAAATTAAAAAAATCGACTTACCTTAAAAGTGAGTCGATTCTTTTTATTTGGTTAAAAAGTCAATTATGTGAATGACAGGGATGTCATCAATATTACCAACGTCGTCCCAATTGTTAGTAATGATTATCTTTTGATAACCAGTAGGTAAGTGCAAGAAATTATCAGATTCACGAGTACTATTTTCGGGAATATGATCTGTCACTTGAATGTATTTTACATCCGTATCCTTTTGAGCTACAAAGTCAATTTCTTTATCATTATATTTACCAACAAAGACTTCATAACCACGACTAAGTAATTCAAGATAAACTAGGTTTTCAATCTTAGAACTGCGATTAATATTTTTTCGTTGTAATTGTGATCTAATGAAGCCTAGATCGACAACATAATATTTACCTTGACCTCGTAAATATTCTTTTTCGCGAATATCAAAACGAGAAACTTTATAAAACAGAAAAGCATTATGCAATAGTTCAAGATAATTTTCAATCGTATTGTTGCTTACTTTAAGACCTGAAGACCGCAGAGTATTGGCAATTTTGTTAATGCTGATCAATTGACCAGTATTGCTTAAAAGGTATAATGCAATTCTTTCCAAAACTTCAGTGTTCTTAATAGTAGCTCGACCAGCGACGACCCTTAACAAAATACTATTGTAAATTCCTGATAAAACGTCACGTTTTAATTGAGAATTTGTTTGTAAAACTGCAGAAGGAAAACCACCGTATTCGAGATATTCGCTTAAATGCCGTGCGGGATCGGTATTCCTTAGTTTCTTGAAATGCAAGAATTCTTTGAAGGTTGATGGTAGCATTTTTATTTCAACATATCGACCAGTTAAGTAAGTGGTCATCTCTCCAGAGAGCTAATTACAGAAGTGATGCATTAGAACCAGTAACATAGATGTCGGAATCAAATGCAATTCTAAGCCCATTAATTAATTTTTGCCATTCTGAAACTTCTTGAATTTCATCGAATAATAAATATACTTTTTTATTTGCAACTACCTTATCTTTTAGATATTTATACAAATCTTTGTAAGATAATAAATCGAAAAACTCAGAATTTTCAAAATTAATATAAATAATCTGATCTTCGTCTACGCCCATGCTTAAGAGTTTATCTTTAATCATCAATAATAAATAACTTTTTCCAGATCGACGTACACCAGTAATAATTTTGATACATAGGTTCAATCCGTTTTAGATATAAAGGTCTATCAATAGGTTTCATTTGATTTTCTCCATACTGAAAATTTAGCAAAAAAAGCCAAAATTTTCAGTACACTGAAAATTATCACAAAAAAGGCAAAAACTTTCTCCATACTAAAAATTAGAGTACTAAAAAAGCCTTACTTTTGAAGTAAGCCTTATTCTTTTTATTCAAATTAATAACTCAATGCACGGTGACCATCGAGTGCCCAGTGACGTTGGAACGTTGCTACACTCATTGAACGCTTAGTACCAGTCCACGGATCATTGTAGTACAAAGTGTTACCGTGGTAACCGGTGAGGACAATGGCATGATTAGAAAAACCATCGAACCAGCCAACCCAAGCCACAACTAGGTGAGAACGAATCAGCTTTTTCTTGATTGCTGCAATGCTGCAGCTAGTCATATTGGTGGCAGTGCCAAGGTAGTGCTTAACCACAGGCTTAACGCCATTTGGTGCGACCCAGAAGCCCAACGGAAACTTCTTATAAGGTGAACCGATGAAGCCTTTGTTAGGGTTGAGGCTGCGTGGCATGATTTTTGCTGCTTGATCTTTAGTAATGTTCTTACCAGCAAAGTTGATCATCATTGTTACAGCGGTGATTTCACAACCAGTAGGCATTTCAGGACGCTGGCAAATTACCTTAGCATAATTCTTAATACCTGTGATATTGCCGGATTTGTTGATCCAGTAGTAGGCGCGACTAGTTTTAGTATTCTTGAACTTGCGCTTACCGTTTTGACCAAAGTAGCCATAATTGTTTTGCTTGGGAATTTTGCGGACGTCCGTTAGCATGGCGCCAGTTTTATCAAACAAGTACCAATCCTTGTCGATCTTCTTCAAACCCTTGGTTGGCTTGTGGTTGACCACATAGTAGCGCTTGCCGTTTTGACTAACCCAACGAGCTTTAGGTTGAGTTTGCGGTTTAGTCTTCGGCTGCTTACTAGTCTCAGTTTTATTTTCGTTCTTGTCCTGAGCTTGATTCTGGTTTTCATTCTTAGTTTGACTAGAATCAGCGGAACTTGAATTAGTTTGTTCCTTATTATCTGTATTACTGGTTGAGTTATTAGTATTTGAATTTGAACTATTATTAGCGGTAGTTTGGTTTGCGCTTGTTGTAGTATCGGCTAAAGCAGTCTGACTAGTAGTGAGCATTAAACCGGCGCTAAATAAAGTTGCTAAAAGGATTAATTTTTGATGTTTCATTTTTCCTTATTAAATAAACGGTCTCTTGATGCCGGCAATAACGTTGCGTTGACCGTTAACGATCGGTTGGACCATGACACGTGGTGGCCAGCTTTCGATCACGCGGTTATTGCCAAGATAGATTGCAACGTGCCAGATAGTGTGAGTACCCGGTTGGTAGTAAAAGACAAGATCGCCACGTTGACGTTCAGAATATGGAACGCGCTTCAGGTGCTTGTCGGCCCAAAGGCTACGTGAATTCCATTCATTGCCGGGATGAGCGTGACCAATTGAGCTAGTTGAAGTTGGGCTAATCCCACCAGCGTAGAGACTTTGCATTACAAGACCAGAACAGTCAACGCCGTATGCTGGACTTGAAGAACAACCTGCAAGCCATGGTTTACCCATATATTGGTAGGCTTGGTGAATCATTGCCTCAATATGAGCAGAACGGCCTTGCCAAGCTTGCGCTCTAAGCGGTGCGATGTAGTTATCTATATCATACCATGAAGCATTTGAAAAAAACTAACTTTTGCCAAGTCTTAATTCCTTCATAGCCGCGGTACAAATTGTAGCCGACCGTACCATAAGGCTTAACTTGAGTGTAGTGAACTTGATGGTAGCCCTTTGGATTTTGGTAACCCTTGACTGCAGCAAGCAAACTTGTTTTTGCTGGTAAATACAAGCCAGTTGTGGTTCTGACTACTGGAGCCTTGCAATTTGGTGTAATTAGACTTTGAACTAAAAAGTGTTCACCACTTCTAGCGGTGCGAACTGAGTTGGTCAATGCTGTATCGGAATAGGCAGGAGTGGAATGCTTAACACGGATAATCTTTGGATTACATGAAAAGTAATCAGCCTTGCTGTAGCTAGTAGTTGTTGCACTAGTTGATTGATTTGTTGAGACGTCGCTAGTTGTGTCTGCGGCTTGCACGCTAGTGGTGCAGGCACCGATTCCAATTAAGGCAGAGACAATGGCAATCGTCCACTTATTTTGTTTTTTCATATCATAACCCCCTTCAAATTTTAAATAATAAAATTTGAAATTTATTTTACTACTTTGAAAATTGAATAGGTTAGGTTTTTGAAAATGTAATAGGGTATACGCTTACATTTTCGAAATATGTATAGTCCAGAATAATTGAATTTAGTTTTTATAAGCCTAGACTAAGGATGTAATGAAAGTGAGTTAAATTCAGAAAGTGATTTATTAGTTGCAGCTAATATTAATAATGTTCACTATTCAGCTACTGTTTACGCTCCAGATGGAACAGCACAAACTATCACTTTAACCAAGAATGATCTTCAATTTGTAGATGCTGATGGCAATGCAATTACTCCAACTAATGCTGGTACTTACACAATTGCATTATCACCATCTGCCGAAACTAGATTGAAGAACTTAACTGGCAACAACGATAACTACACGTGGACATTTAAGACCACTGTAACTTACAATATTGCTTCAACTACTGCTTCTGCAGGATTATCTGGATCTAACCGAAAGGTATTTGATGGATCTGGTGTAACAACTGCACAAATCAATCATGGCGGCAGCATTGAAGTTACATTCACATACCCAGGTAGCACCGATAGTAGTATGTACAAACTTCAAGATGGTGACTATACTTGGATCGTAATGCTCCTAAGAACGTTGGTATCTACACGATCACTTTGACTGATAGTGGATCAGCCACATTTGAAATCATTGCTAAGCCAATTAGCGGTGTAACTATTTCTGATAATGATCAAAGTAAGACTTACGATGGTCAAGCTGCTGGATTGGATCTCGATGCTTTGAGCATTAGCGGTACTGATACTGTAAGTAGTACTGCATTGTCAGATACAGGAATTCAGGCTAGCGACTTTGATTGGTACTATGCAAGTGGTAATAAGCTTGATAAAGTTCCAAATAATGTGGGCACTTACGAAGCTCGTTTGACAGACAGAGCTTTGACAGTATTGCAAAATGCAAATCCAAACTACAGCTTCAGTGAAGTCAACGGTACGATTAAGTACATGATTAATCCAAAAGTTGCTACAGATAAATTAGAAAACAGTGGTACGAAGACTTACAACGGTCAAGGTACCTCAGTCAGCGATATTATTAACTCAGTAACTTGGAATCCAGGTGGTCTAGTAACTGGTGATGACTATGAATGGATGACTAAGAATACTGACGGTACTTACAGTGTTATGATAGGTCTTCCAACTAACGTTGGCCCTTACTACTTGAAGCTTAAGGATAGCGGAATTACTAAGATCAAGAACGCTAATACTAATTACAGCTTTGCAGATGGTGCAATCAGTGGTGAAATGAACAACAAGTTGACCGCAGGACTTCACGGCCAAAATAGCCCAATTGGTGAAAGTGGTCCAATTAGTCCAACTTCTGACGAACAAGCTATTGGTCCTAAGAGCGCAATCTTCAACCATACAACTAATAGCAAGAGTGAGAATGCCAAGAAGAATGAGTTGCCACAAACTGGTTCAGCGCATGAAGGTCCACTTGCATGGCTTGGTTCATTGTTCGCAGGCTTGAGTCTATTCGGCTTAGCCACTGACAGAAAGCGCAAGAAGAAGGACGATAAGTAATCAAAGAGAAGTCATGGATATATTCCATGGCTTTTTCTTTATGAAAAAATAAAAGCAAATATTAAAAATGTGTTGACAATATGAAAACCAAATTATAATATAAGATCAAATCAAATAAGAGCGACAAAGAAAAGATAAGTAATTAGCGGTTACCGCCAAAGAGAGCTGCGGATGGTGAAATGCAGTGCGGGAGTACCTAACGAAAATGGTCTTGGAGTCCATTGAAGAGCAAGCGCAAGTAAGCTGTTCACGGGGGATGCCCGATATAGCGTCCGAGTATAACTTCTATTTTTAGAAGCGTACTTAGTGAGGGTATCAGTGTAAGCTGATACTGAATAAGGGTGGTAACACGCTAGTAGCGTCCCTAGACAAGCAGTTGTCTAGAGGCGCTTTTTTTGTCCTGTTTTTTTAATAAAGGAGAAGAGAATTATGAGTAGAAATTTAGTACATTATGATATCGTTGGTAGTTTTTTAAGACCTGCAGAATTAAAGCAGGCAAGAGCAGATTTTGCCGCAAAGAAGATTTCTAAGGATGACTTAAAGAAAGTTGAAGACGAAGAAATTAAGAAATTAGTTGCCAAAGAAGAAAAGGCTGGTTTAAAGATCGTCACTGATGGTGAGTTTAGACGAAGCTACTGGCACCTTGATACCTTCTGGGGCTTCGGAGGAATCAAGCATACTAAGCAAGAACACGGTTACTTCTTCCACGATGAAGAAACCCGTAACGATTCGGCCCAAGTTGAAGGTAAGATTGAATTTACTGGTGATCATCCTGATCTCGAAGCCTTTAAGTATTTAAAGAGTATCACTAATAGCAGTGACGTCACTCCTCGTCAAAGCATCCCTTCACCCGCACAATTCTACGTCGAACTCGTTCGTGGTCCAGAAAACGTGACAGCCGTAAAGAAGTTTTACTCTAGTGAAGACGAATTACTCGACGATATTTCAAAGGCCTACCGCGATTTAATCCTCGCCCTTTATGATGCAGGTTGCCGCGACGTCAAACTTGATGACTGTACTTGGGGCATGGTTGTCGACGACGACTTCTGGGCAACAATGGTTAAGCAAGGTTTCGACCGTGACGACTTGGAAAAGAAATACCTCCGTGTTAACAACGGTGCTTTAGTCGACTTGCCAGACGACTTACGTGTTTCAACTCACATCTGCCGCGGCAATTACCACTCAACTTGGGCAGCAAAAGGCGGCTACGGTCCAGTTGCCAAATATGTTTTCGCTCAAGAAAACGTCGATGCCTTTTATCTAGAATTCGATAATAAAAGATCTGGTAGCTTCGATCCAATCAAGGAAGTACCAGCAGGAAAAGAAGTTGTTCTTGGCCTTGTAACCAGCAAGAAGCCAGAACTTGAAAAGCCTGACGACCTGATCACTAGAGTTAAAGAAGCCACTCAATTCCACGACTTGCAAGACTTAGCTCTTAGCACCCAATGTGGTTTTGCCTCAACCGAGGAAGGCAACCAATTAACCGAAGAAGAACAATGGAAGAAGATTGCTTTAGTAATCGATACAGCTAAGCAAATCTGGGCATAATTAATGAAAGAGGGGACAAAGCAATGAAGAAAAAACTATGGATTATAGCACAGGTAGTATGGGGATTACTGATTTGCTTTGGCCTCTATGTCTTCGCAAATTTATAATTCTCAATCTGAGCATATTAAACAGGAATTTAGTTAAAAGCTAATATAATTATTTAAAAAGGAGAAAAATACTATGGCAAAAGTCGAGAGTTTCACCTTGGATCACACTAAAGTTAAGGCACCTTACGTTCGTTTAATTACTGTTGAAGAAGGACCAAAAGGCGACAAGATTTCTAACTACGATTTGCGTTTAGTCCAACCTAACAAGAACGCCATTCCAACGGGTGGTTTGCACACCATCGAACACCTGCTTGCAAGTTTACTCCGCGATCGTCTTGACGGCGTTATCGATTGTTCGCCATTCGGCTGTCGGACTGGTTTTCACTTGATCGTTTGGGGCGAGCATTCAACTACTGAAGTTGCAAAAGCTCTTAAGTCCTCCCTTGAAGAAATTCGCGATACCATCACTTGGGAAGACGTTCCAGGAACCACGATTAAGACCTGTGGTAACTATCGCGATCACTCACTCTTTACTGCAAAGGAATGGTGCCGTGACATCCTTGAAGAAGGCATCAGTGACGATCCATTTGAACGTCATGTCATTTAATTAAGTATAAATATTAAGAAAAAGCTAGGTTTTTGTACCTAGCTTTTTTTAGTGTGCATATTTTGTTATACTGAAAACGTATTCAATTTAGAAAGACGTGAGTTTTTTATGTATAAACTGATTGCCTGTGATCTTGATGAAACTCTAATTGATGATGATGCGCATGTCTGTCAGCGTAATATCGATGCGATTAAAGCAGCGACAAAGCTGGGCGTGAAGTTTGTCCCAGCAACTGGACGCGGCTATCGAGCAATTGAGAAGACGCTGGCAGAGATCGGTCTGAAGGATAAGGCAAATGAGTATGTGATTTCTTTTAACGGGGGATGCATTACCGAGAACAAGGATAATCGAATTATGAAGTTTCAAGGCTTGGACTTTGCTAAAGCCGACGAACTTTATCGTCTTGGTTTAAAATGCGATGTCTGCATCCACGTATATACTAAGGATATGGTTTATGTCTATAACGCAGATGAAGATGAAATCAAGTATCTGAAACTACGTCACGTTTACAAGATTATTGATGAACCAAATCTTGACTTCTTAAAGGGACAAGACATCGCCAAAGTTTTATACGGTAGTACTGATATGCCATATTTAGAAAAGATAGCTAGTGAAATTAGCAATACTACCAAGGATCTCGACGTGTCATATTCTTCCAACCGTTATCTTGAATTCAACCATCAAGGCGTCAACAAGGGTGAAGGCTTGCTCTGGCTTGCTGATAAGCTTGGCATCAAGCCTGAAGAGACGATGGCCTTAGGCGATAACTTTAACGATCTTTCTATGATTAAAGCAGCCGGATTGGGTGTTGGCGTGGCTAATGTTAACCCTAAGATGAAAGACGACTGCGACTATATTACCAAAACCGATAACAATCAAGGCGGCGTTGGTGAGGCAATTGAAAAATTTGTTTTAGAAAAGTGATGAGGTAAAGATAGATGAAATTTAACAAGAAAATCCTAATGATTTCTGCTGCAACTTTGATGTTGGTTAGTCCTGTAGCAAGTTTGGCTAATGCAAATACTATTTCTGCAGCAAGCGTAAAGAAGGTTTCATACGCAAAGCAGACCACTGTGACGGTTAAGAAAAAGACGCCACAATTGTTCATGGCAACTGGCGGCCGTGCTTTAACCACTGGTAAGTACTACAAGAAAGGTCAAAAATTGACTGTTGATCAATTAGGCGGCATGAATATTTTAGCTAATAGTTCTCCAGATGCTTACCACATTAAGGGTACCGATTATTATGTTTGGGCTAAGGACGTTAAAGCAAAGCGTGCCTTACAAGATATCGATTATACAAGTCGTGGTTTGACTACAGTGCGGACCAATAAGTCTAAGGCACCACTTTACTCATTTTACGCTGAAAAGTCTACTCCAGCTGGCTATGCCTTTATGAAGGGAACTGATTTTAAAGTTAATGGTGCAATGTACTTGTACAATGCTAAAACTGACAAGAGCGAATTGTACTACCATTTGACTAATCATTATCACACCATGGCTAATTTGAAGACTTCACCGGATTTCCCTAACAGATTTAATACGGAGCTAGTTGATACTGGGGATGCCTTTGTGAAGGCTAGCGATGTTAATTTCTTTTCTGGCAAGAAGTTGAAGCCAATTAACACAGCTGCTTCCGCAAAAGATGGTAGCAAGATTGCTATTTTAGAAAATCAGGAAGCTGACTTGAAGGATTTACTTGGCAAAGTAGATAGTGTCAAGAATTCAGTTAAATACAAGTTGTCTAGTTCTCTCAAGCGTGACAATTACGATCTAGCTGTGAGGGATGCACAAACTCAGGTTAACTCAAGAAAGTTAATGTCAACTGCTGAAGCACAATACTTGATCTGGAGCCTTAAGACTTATGAAAGTGAGCTTGATGGTGCCAAGGTGAAGGTTGGCAACATGAATAAGTTGACTTCAAATGAGAAGCTCGCAATTGGTTTGTTGGTGATTTCTGTTTATGGTAAAAACACTGACAAGGAAAGCTTATATGGCTATGCCAAGTTTAATAAGGGCAATGACAAGACCTTTACTTTAACTATTGAAGATATGCATAATCAGAATAAGGTTGTTTCAACCAAGACAATGAAAACTAGTGATTTTGCACAAAAGAGATAAGACGATAAAAAGAGGGATGTATCGATTTGATGCATCCCTTTTAGTTCGTTTATTTTGTTTTTATTTAATCGTTATGGCTTAATTCTTTAAGGCCTGGCAAACTCACCATAACAATGAAACTAATGATGTAGAGGGCTGAAAGAAAGCCCATGACAACCGTTAAATTGTAGTGATCCATCAAGATACCGATGACAACTGATGAGAAACCACCGATTGCACGGCCAATGTTAACGATGATGTTGTTAGCTGAAGAACGAATCTCAGTTGGGTAGAGGCGACTGATTACTGCACCGTAACCACCAAACATCCCATTTGAGAAGAAGCCCATGACTGCACCGATGATGAGTAGAGTAGCCATGTTTTGTGCAAGTGATAAAACATAAACCATGACAGCTGAACCGATCAAGAAGATGGCGAAGGCTCTACGTGGACCGAAGTGGTCGAAGATGTTACCGAAGGTCATCATACCGATGCTCATGCCGACGATAGTTGAGATCATCCAAATACTTGAGCTAGATACGTTTAAGTTCAATTGCTTTTGTACGATGGTTGGTAACCAGTTCATTAAGCCGAAGTAACCAGCGATTTGGACGGTCATCATGACCATCAAGCCTAAGCTTTGAAAAGCAAGACGTGGGGTTGAAAACATTTTTTTAATGACATCACGTAATAATGAACCTTTTTCATCTTTTTTAGCTTGGAGGAATTGGTCGCTTTCATGCAAATGTCTTCTGATAAAGACTGTTAAAATTACTGGGACAATTCCGACCAAGAATAGTGCGTGCCAGCCAGCTATTGGAATAATCCAAGCCGCAATTAATGCTGCAAAGATCGCACCGATTTGACCACCGACTGCTGCAATTGAGGTCATCTTACCAATTCTGCCGCTTTCAAAGTTTTCGGCGATTAAGGCAATGCCTACGCCATATTCACCGCCGGCACCAATACCAGTGAGAAAACGTAAGGCGTAGATCTCATAGATGTTGTTGGCAAAAGCCATTAAACCGGTAGCTAGGGCGAAGATTAAAACCGTGTGTGAGAAAGTTTTAACCCGGCCAATCTTGTCACCTAGGATGCCGAAGCAGATACCGCCGACTAGCATTCCTAAGTTAGTGATTGAGGAGATCAACCCAGCGGCTCCACCAGAGAGGTGCAAATCCGCAATCATTGAACTCATTGCAAACGATAAAAAAAGCACATCCATGTTTTCAAGCGCAAAACCTGATGAAGTAGAGGCGATGACCCACTTCTGGTTTTTACTTAGTCCATGATTGTGCTGCGTAATATATTTCATATTTAATTCCTCCAAAACGAATGCTCTCTGTCATCCAATTATTTCTTCGTCTGTATATGATACGCTTTTTGAATAAAGAAACAAGGGTTGCTATGAAAAAAAGATCATCCTATCGTGCTGAAAGAATGATCTGAAAACTTTGTTTTAAGTCTAATATACTAACAATCCGACGCCTAATGCGACTAGACACAAGACAAATTCGATTACCAGTAATTTCCAACACCACTTGAACCATTTGTTAAAGTCGATGTTAACCATCATCAAACTCATCAAGATTAATCCGGTTGGGGCAACCAAGGAAATAAAGCCAAGGCCCCAGTTGTAGGCATCAATTACACTAGCACGGTCGATTCCAACCACATTGGCAAGTGGTGCCATGATTGGCATGGAAAGTACGGCCAAACCAGATGATGATTGAATGAAGAATCCCAGAATGATGTAGACGATGAACAGGAACCAAATGAAGATTAATGGACTCATGCCAGAAATCTGTTGGCTGAAGAAGTGCATGATGGTGTCACTGGTGTGACTGTCGTCCATAACAATGGAAACGGCTCTCGCCAACCCGATTGTCAAAGCAACACCAAGCAAATCACTAGCACCATCAACGAAGGCTTGCACAACTTTGTGCTCGGAAAGTCCTGAGAAGATAGCCATCAAGTAGCCGGCAGTTAAGAAGACTACCGAAATTTCGGTGAAGTACCAGCCTTTTTGTTGTACACCCCAGATCATGACGATAAAGGCAATGCCGAAGATGATCAATGATAATTTTTGTTGCCAAGTAAAGTTGGCTGGTGTGTTAAAGTCGGCATCGTTTAAGTACTTTTCACGATCTTCTTCGTATTGGTCGTAAACAACAGATTTAGTAGGATCTTTACGTACCTTTTCAGCGTAGCGAATGACATAGATCATACCAACTACCGTACAGATGACCCACATGGTAATTCTGAGTGGTAAAGCTCTGGCGAAGTTAACACCTGCAGTGTTAGAAGCGATGATCGTTGAGAATGGGTTAATGGTTGAAATCATGGTCCCAATACTCGTTCCCAGGAAGATCGTTCCTAGAACTGTCATCGTATCATACCCGGCTAGCAGGAAGACTGGAATTAGGATTGGGTACATGGCCATCGTTTCTTCGGCAAGACCAAAAGTTGTACCACCAAGAGAAATTAGCCCCATCACGAGGATGATCAACAGAACTTGCTTACCTTTGATTTTCTTAGATAAAGCCTGCATCCCCGAGTTGATCGCGCCGTTTGCGTGAACGACACCAATACATCCACCTAGGATCAAAACGAAGGCGATGATGTCGACACTTTGAGCGATACCTTGTACCTGTGAGGTGAAGAACTGATTGATCGCCTGCCACAGGTTAGGCTTCTTTAAATTGATTCTCTCGTAAGAATTTGGAATAGCAACTGGCTTGTAGATTGTGCCATCCTTAAATTTCTTGACTGCAATGTTGACCTTGTATTTCTTTAAAGTGGCCTGAGTAGCAGGTTCTTTGTACTTTTTACCACTTGGTCTGGTAACTACGAAATCTTTATTGCTGGTATCATAAGCAATCGTCGCATAGTTACCGGCAGGAATAACAAAAGTCAATAGTTGAACAAGCAAAAGCACAATTATGATGACGGTATAGGCCGTCGGAAATTGGTGCTTTTTCTTCTTTTTAGTAGCCATAATAAAACCTCCTTACTTGTATAACTATTGATTTATAGTTTTATTATACAGTTAAGGAAGTATCTTTTGATAGCGATTTCATATAAATATAATAAAAAAGCCGAGCTTGACTCGAACTTCTTGTTATTCAGCGTGTTTACCGAGATTTCTGTGCCAGAACTTGCGTGGAATATAGATTGCGACAATTACTATAATCACCAATGGAGTAACTACGAATTTTAAGATGTTGCTGTTACGTTCAGCTTGTACATTAGCATGATTTTTGGCAGTAGCAGGTTTGTTCTTCTTACTTGTTGCCTTTTTCTTATTAGGCTTACTGCTGGTAGCTGCCTTACTTGGACTAGCATTTTGCTTTTTGTTTAAATTAGAAGTAGCAGAATTTGGCATCTTGTGTTGGTGACGCCATTTGTCTGTTTTCTTGATTGCTGGATGGCTGTTGTGATTATCCTTTGTTACATTCTGTGAATGTTGTTGATTATGGGTAGTGGTTGTGCTACTACTATCCTTCTTATTTGGCAAATAGTAGGCACAATCGATGTAGGTGACACCACTTGGATTGTTAGGATCAACTTCAAGGGCACGTCCACCATAAGGAGGATTGCCAGCTATCTCAAAGTCACCAATTCTCTCTGGTAATTGCCCCATGTTAAAGAATTGCCGCTCAGGGACACCGTTAACCACTTTTACCGTATCGGCATACATGACTTGTAAGGTTTGACCAGTATATTGATTTATGCAACGCCAATATAATGATTGGTAGGTTACATTTTGTTTATTTGTTTCAGATGTTTGTGGTTGATTAGTTTGATCATTTTCATCAGCTAAAACTGGAGTAGTCGTTAAAAGCAGGGCAGCTGGTAACGCTGCACACAGTTTGATGAGGAATTTTCTTTTGTTTAACATTTTTCTCACCTCTAAATAATAACGCTTACTTTCTACTTAAATTTTAGTTTGTAGTTGGGGCTGGGAACAAACCAATGTGGATTTCTTCCAAGTTGTAAGAACAACTGCAAAGAGTTTCTGGGTTCGCCCTATTTCAAAGAAAATGGTTTCAGCTCCTGCCGCTATGGAAGCTTATGTAAAACCTGTCAAAGATGACTTTTTAAGTGATGATTATTGCAAGAGCATTTATAGTAAGAAAGTTATTAGAAAGCTCAAGAAAAATTATGTTGAAATGGGCGAATCAAGAGGTTTGATGACTATATATAATGGTCAAGCAGAACTTGAAACAAGTTACGCTTAATAAGAAAGGCTGAAAAGCCTTTTTATTTTGCTAAAAAATATTTTAAAAAGTTTTACGTTTTCGCTTTACATTTTAGATATATATGATAATATATAAGTGTAGAAAGAAATAAGAAGAAAGAGGTAAACAATTATGTTAAAAATGAGCAATGAATATTATGAAGAAAATTATGGTGATGTCGAAGAGGGCAAAGAAGTTGAAAAGCAGATTTTAATAAAAATGAAATTGAAGAAGTTACAGAAGATATTAAAAAAGGAAATATTGATTTTGATACTTTAGAAGTTTATCCTTTTTAAGCAACAAAAAAGCCCACTGCTAAGCAGTGAGCCATGTAAAAAGAAATAAGTGAGGGCGGGTAAACATAATCGCCCTCGCTTTTTAATATTAACATGGAGGTGTATTTATGGCAAGAAGCGAATCACTAAAAAAAGCGCAAAAAAAGTATGCGGCAAAACATAAAAGCTCAATGAACAGGAATACCTATAAATCAGCGGGCAAGAATTTTATCTTGAACTACGCTACCAAAGAAGATTTAAAAGAATATGAGCGTTTTATTTTGCAGCGAATGAAGAAACTAGAGGGCAGATAGCTCTTTTTTTATTGCAAAAAAACAAAAAAATATTTGCATTTACCCTTTACTTTTTATATATATGATAATATATAGTTGTAAAGAGAAATAGAAAGAAATAAGAGGTATTAAAAATGATGAAACTTGAATTCGTAAAAGATGAAGAAAATTATGAAGTTAGAGTTGTAAACGGTGATGACTAAGAAGTTGCTGGCAAACTTGTCAAAGACGAAGATGGTACTTGGTGTTTTAACTATGAAGACCAAAGCGTAGCATACGATGATGATCTTGAAGAAGCAGAAGATGATCTTCGTGATGAATTTGAGAACGGTAAGACTGACAGCATGGCTCACAGCTTTGGTAGCTACAGTTACGAAAAGTAAGAACATGAAGCATTCTAAACGTGATATAATAGACACAACTGGTTAGACGACTATACAAAAAAAGGGGAGAACTTTGTTAGTTCTTCCCATTTCTGTTTTTATACGGAATTTACGTAAATTTTACGGAAAAGTACTTATGATTATTTATGATTCACGATGATTTTTATGAATAAAATATCTATCTTTTGAACTATGTTGATCTATGTTTTTAGGCTTTGATTTTAGCGATAACTTTCGATGAATACAAGTTAAGAATAAGCAAGATTATAGTAAAATAACTAATGAAAGCGATTTTACAAAGGAGAGACAAATTATGAGTTTGACTGTAAATCTTTATTACAATGGCAAAAATGGTGATGCCAGAAAGTTCGCACAAGAAATGGAAGACAAGGGTATTGCAGGTCGTATTCGTGCCGAAGAAGGCAATGAAAATATGATTACTTTATCCCAATGGACGATCCTGAGACGGTTTTATTAATCGATAGTTGGCGTGATCAAAAGGCGCTTGAGGCTCACCATGCTTCACCTATGATGAAGGAATTGGCTGACTTGCGTGAAAAGTATGACTTGCATATGCGCGTTGAACGCTATATCTCAGATGACAGCGGCGTGCCTGCAAGTGATCAAAAGTTTATTCGGAAATAAAGATGATTAGAAAATATCAAAAGAGCGATTTAGATGCGTTGATGCAGATTTGGCTTAAGGGCAACCTTGATGCACACGATTTTATTGATCCAAGTTATTGGCATGATAACTATGAATTGGTGAAAAAAGAGTTGCCGAATGCTCAGCTGTATGTAGATGAAGAAGAGGGCGAGATAGCTGGTTTTGTAGGGATGCAAGGCGACTATATTGCCGGTATCTTTGTTAAAAGAGATCATCGGGGCCGCGGTATTGGCGGAAGGCTGATTGACTTTTTGAAGCTAAAGCATGATAAATTGCAGCTGTCGGTGTATGAAAAGAATGAGGCGGCTATTAGTTTTTATCAAAACCGTGGTTTTAAGTTAGTGAAAAAAGAGATTGATCAAGAGGCTGGTGCAGCCGACTGTTTAATGGAGTGGGATGCATAAAAGTTATGCCTAGGAATTTATAATAAGTATTTTTTCATAATGGACTAGCGGTATTAATCTTAAAGTAATGAAAGTCAGGAAAAGCATGGTGTTGAGATGTCAGAAATTGCTTTAGCTTGGGAATGGGCTAAGGGTATCACTGCTCCAATTGTTGGTTCAGCGAAGATCAAACACCTTGAATCAGCTGTGAATTCGATGGACGTAGAGCTCACACTAGATGAAGTAAACTATTTTGATGAATTGTATGTGCCACATCCAATTATCGGTGCAATTAATCAAAATCCACCTGAGGGCACAGTGGTTTCAGATAGGAAATAGAGTAAAGAAACTATTAAGTGTAAAATCTTAATAGTTTTTTATTTGCTTTCACTAAAACACGAACAATAATATATAAAAATTATGATTAATTAATAAATTAGCCAGCAATTTTAGCAAAATACTGTAAAATTCAAAAAATATATGTTAAAATCTTACCGTTAACTAATTTGAGAGGGAAATAATCAACATGAATAACGACATCGAAAAAGTATTATTTGATCAAGATCAACTTAACAAGCGCATGGATGAAATGGCAGCTCGCCTTAACAAGAAATATGAAGGGCAAGAACCAATTGTCATTCCAGTTTTGAATGGCGCAATGATCTTTGCCAGCGATATGATCAAAAGATTAACTTTCGAATTAACAATTGATCCAATGAAGGCCTCCAGTTATGAAGGTACCAGCTCTACTGGTAAGGTTAAGATTACCCAAGACGTGAAGTCAGACGTTAAGAACCGCCCAGTAATCTTCATGGAAGATATCATTGACACAGGTAGAACTTTAAAGGCACTTAGCGACTTGATGAAGGAACGCGGTGCCAAGAGTGTTGAAGTTATTTCTATGTTAGATAAACCTGAGACGCGTGTAGTTGACTTCTACCCAGATGATTATGGCTTCAAGGCTCCTAATGAATTCTTAGTAGGTTACGGCTTGGACTACAACGGTCTTTACCGCAACTTGCCATATGTTGGTATTCTTAAGCAAAGAGTTTACGCTTAGATTTAATATAGATAATGTAAAAAAAGACATAGCTTATCTCATTTAAATAGGTTATGTCTTTTTTAATATTCATAAATACAATTGATAATATTTTGCTTATTTAAAGTTACAGAAAAAACGTATAGTATTTGATTTTCACTTGTCACTGCTAATCGATATCTTATTTTATAAAAAGGAAACCTAATCGGTAATGCTGATCAAGTAATGAATCGTTTAGCTAAAAACAATGAAAGTACTAGCGTCATTATTGCAACCGCCCCTAAGAAAGGCTTGTTAAAAGGCTTTATTGAAGCTAGTGTAAAGATGCAGCCAAGAGAGTTTATCTATCTCTCATTTCAGACACTTTGGTATGTGATCTTAAGCTCTTTAAGCAAAATGGTTATGAAACTAAGGCAATCACACCGATTGATGTTGCACCTCAAACACCAGATATGATGTGCATTTGCAGACTAGATAAGGAAAATTAATTTAAAATAAGAAGCCTAACATATTAGGTAAAAATGTTATAATGATTGTGTTAGAGTTTATTTATAAGAAAAGAGATAAAAGCGAATGAACACAATTGCATTTAACCAACAATTATCAGACAAATTGAATGAAGCTCTAAATCCTGATTTGTACTCAACACCAGGTAAAGGTGAAATTACTGTAATCGCAAATGAAAAGAAAGATTTGCGTGAATACCGCATCATCACCAAAGACAACAAGGTTGTTGATTTAGTTGATGCTTATGACTCTGAGCACGATGCCGACTACCAAAAGTTAGTCGACTTCCTCAAGGACTACCGTTAATTAAGAATACAATTAAGACCCAGAGCCATATCAGCTCTGGGCTTTTTTTATTCGCTTGGCTTAATAATTTTCTAATAAACAAATAAAACAAACATAATAGAGGTAGATATAATGAAAACACAACTAAGATTTAAAAAGGGCCAAGATTATCCTGAACAACAAAATGGTTTGCCAAAGGCATTCTTCCATAACCCAAAATATAGGGATATGAGTGTCAATGCTCGTTATCTTTACATGATTTTTACTCTACGGATGACAGAGTCACAAAATAAGGGTTGGATAGATGACGATGGCAACATGTACATCATTTATTCAGATGAAGATTTGATGAAAGAATGCACTGCAAATCTTGTACAGTAGATAAATTGAAAAACGAACTAGTTGAATTTGACTTGCTATCAATGGAGAGACATTCCAACCATTTGTATCCCTTACATGTAAGCAATTCGTATAGTCATTAGGGTGAAAAAGGCACATAAAATTGTGCCTTTTTTGTTATTAAATTTTTTCAAAATTAGGCCGTAAAATTTAGATCATAATCAAAAGTTAATATATAATTAAGATAGAGTAAAAGTATAATATTAAAGTAATTGCATTAATAGGTGAAAATAATAAATGAAGAAAACTTTATTTGGTTTAATTTATATGTCTTCCTATAAGATTCAACTTAACATAGTAGATCTAAAGGATCTAACTGTCATTGAACAACTAGATTCGCCTTCGTTTTTACAAGCTGATAGTAAAAGCCAGGTTTTTGAACAAGATATGGACAAAATCTGTGATGCAATTGAAGGCTTTAAAGAGAAGTTAGCAGAATATCAGATTAAGGATTTCAAGTTTTACGGCAATGAACAATTAATTGATGAAATGTCTGCCAGTTTTATTGCAGATCAGATCAAGGTTAGAACTGGTTGGAAGATCGAATGGCTTAATGGTGGTCAAATCGTCTACGCCAAGGTCTTAAGCGGGATGAAGAGTCAAGCAGAAGTAAATGACGATGGCAAGGACCACGCCACTTATTTGCTTAGTCTTGGTTCTGCAATGATCAACCTTTCTTTGTTTAAAAACAATAAGTTCGAATCAAGCTGGAGCCTGGCCTTAGGTCCACGAGAGATCCAAGAGATCAATGAAATCACTAATGAAACGCCTAATGATCCGATCTATGTTATCAATGATTACTTAGGTGCGAAGATCGGTCACTTGGCTCGTCAGATCAAGGATAATTCGCGTGCCGCTGTAATTATCCAACACGCTGATGCCTTGAATAATACTTATTTGAAGAAAGAAAACTCAGCTAACCAAATTACGCACGAAGAATTTCAATACTTCTATGATCAACTGATCCAAATGTCGCTTAACGATATCATGCAAAACTATGACTTGGAACCAGCTGTAGCTGAACACGTTATTCCTAATGCCATTTCAATCAAGCAATTCCTTTCTCTCTTAAATATTGGCACGATTTACATTACAGACATGTCTGTTGTCACCGGCCTTTTGATGCTAGAGAAGAGAGGCAAAGATACTGATATCATGATGACTTCAGCTCAAAATATGGCTCGACGCTATTTGGTTGATTTACACCATGCTAACGCAGTACGCAAGTTTGCTTTGCACATTTTTGATCGTTTACGTAAAGTGCACCTTTTGCCTAAATCAGCTAGAGAATTGTTAGGTTGGGCAGCAACCGTTGATGATATCGGCAGCTTTGTTAATCAAGCTCGCCGCTATGAGCAATCAGCCGATTTTATCGAAGCTAATGAACTGATTGGCATGTCAGATCGTGAAAATGAAATCGTCAGTGAGATTTGTCGTTATCAGACTATCGATGATGGAGATGGTTCTGCGCCAAACATTGGTGGACACCACTACCGTCACCTGAATCCAGATGTTCAATTAACAGTGGCCAAGCTTTCTGCCATTTTGCGGATTGCGACAGCATTAGATGCATCCCACAAACAAAAGATCAAGAAAATCGTTATTTCACTGAAGAAAAACAATGAATTAGTGATTAGAGCGAAAACTAACGCAGATATTACGCTGGAACGTTGGTCATTTAACAAACGCGTTAAGTTATTCGAGGACGTATTTGGCATTAAGGTTGTTTTAAAACAAGAGGGTATGAATAGACAATGAGTAGTACATTTTTAGGAAACGAAAAAGAAGAAACAAAACTGTTTTTAAAACCGGAATATTTTAAAAACCGTGAATTAAGCTGGATGGACTTTAACGACCGAGTGTTGGAAGAGGCCCGCAATAAAGATAATCCATTGCTTGAAAGAATCAATTTCTTGGGCATCACGCAAAGTAATGTGGACGAATTCTTCATGGTTCGTGTTGCTTCTTTGCACAAGTTGATTGCGGCAGGCATTAAGACAACTGACTCTTCAGGCCAGACTCCTGAAAAGCAGCTTGATGCCATCAACCAAAAAGAACACAGAGCAGTAGAAAAAAGATACTCAACTTATTGGCGTTCACTTTTACCATTGCTTGAAAAGAAGAATATTTTCATTAAAGAAGTCAAAGATCTGAACGCTCAGCAATATGAGTTCGTTAGACGTTACTTCAGTGATGAACTATATCCAATCATTACACCAATGGCCGATGACACCAACCGTCCATTCCCATTTATTGCCAATGATTCATTGAACATCGCTGTTTGCTTGAAGGACAAGGAAGATGGTAAACATTATTACGCCACCCTTAGAGTTCCTAATAACTTTAAGCGTCTGGTTAAATTGCCTAAGGCTGACAATAGTTTTGTTTTGCTTGAAGACATCATCAAAGAATTCGTTAGCAGCTTTTTCGACGGCTACGAAGTAAAGGAAGCCGCTATTTTCCGAGTTACTCGTGACATGGACTTGGACGTGGCTGAACGTGATACTTCAGACTTTTTGCGGAGTGTACAAAAGCAATTGAAAGACCGTGAACATGGTAAAGCTGTTCGCCTTGAAATTGAAAAATCAATGGGTGAAAAGTTGCGTTCGCGCTTGTTTGATAAATTAAAGGTTAAGAAGAATGAAATCTATGAGATTTCTGGTCCAATTGATTTAACCTTCCTTAAGAAACTTGCTGGTGCAGTTAAGGGTCATGAAAAAATGCGTTATGCGCCAATCAAGGGTTATGTTGATCCAGATTTAGCTCTTTCAAGCGATATTTTTGCCAATATTAGACAAAGAGATTACTTGGTTCAACACCCATATGATTCATTTGACACAGTTTTAAACTTTATTTGTAAGGCTGCCCATGATGACAAGGTCTTAGCCATTAAGATGACCCTTTATCGTGTTTCAGGTAATTCACCAATCATTAAATACTTGGGTCAAGCTGCACAAGCTGGCAAACAAGTAACTGTTTTGGTCGAAGTCAAAGCTCGTTTTGATGAAGAGAATAACGTCCACTGGGCTAAGACTTTGGAACAAATGGGCTGTCACGTTATCTATGGTTTGAAAGGACTTAAGACGCACACCAAGATTACTTTGGTCATTCGCCGTGATGAAGATGGTATTCGCAGATACATTCACTTGGGTACCGGTAACTACAACGACGTAACTGCTCACTTCTACACTGATATGGGCTTATTCACTTCACGCCGCGACCTTGGTGTCGATGCCACTAACTTATTTAACATGCTATCTGGTTATTCTCGTCCACCATACTTCAGACAATTAAGAATTTCACCAAAGCATATCCGTGAGTTCATTAATCAAAAGATTGATAATGAAATCGAAATCGCCAAAACTGGCCGTAAAGCCGAAATTCACATGAAGATGAATTCACTCTCTGATCCTGAAATTATTGGTAAACTTTACGAAGCTTCTCACGCTGGCGTAAAAATTCACTTAATTGTGCGCGGAATTTGTTGCTTAAGAACCGATATTCCTGGAATTAGTGATAATATTGAAGTACATTCGATTGTCGGAAGATTACTCGAACACAGTCGAATCTATTACTTCTATAATAATGGTAATCAAGATGTCTACCTTTCAAGTGCGGACATGATGAAGCGTAACTTGAACAGAAGAGTTGAAACCTTATTCCCAATCTTGCAGCCAGATTTGAAGGAACGTGTACTTCATATCTACGATATTATGTGGAATGACAACGTTAAGACACGTGTACTTCATAATGATGTATATTCAATGGTTGATCGTCGTGGTAAGAAGGCTCTTAACTCTCAAGAGTACTTTATTCATCAAGCCCAAGAAAAAGAACGCGAATTAAAGCAAAAAGAAGATGAAGATAGAGATCCTGATGTCTTTGAAGTAATGCGTAAAGAAGACAATGATTTAACCCTTGAGGAAAAGAAGGATACGGATGAGTAAGGATTTTTTACGCAAAAGATTCAATATTGATAAGCTGCGATTAAAAGCTAGCAAAGATGAATTGATTGAGGCCGGCAAGAAGCAGGCTAAAAAGGTGCCAGTTAGTGAACTAGGTGCTTTTAAACAGGTTGAACGGGATGCCGTTGAGATGATCAAGACACAGGAAGATACAATGATTCCTGAGCTATTGCCTTTGCGTCATCAGCGCATGATTGCTAATGCCTTTAGCTTCTTGCGTGGTACTGCTGGTGTCATGGAATATGACTTGTTGCACAGCACGCAAAGCAAAATCTGGGTGATGATTTGTGGAGATGCCCACTTAAACAACTTCGGCTTTTTCGCTTCACCTGAAAGACAGTTGCTTTTCGGACTTAATGACTTTGATGAAACCAGAGTTGGCAATTGGGAGAGCGATTTGAAGCGTCTGATGGTCAGTGCTCAATTAATCGGTAAGATCAACGGCTATAATCCAGATAATCTTTATAAGATATTGAAGAATACTGCCAAGGCTTATGAAGACGGAATTAATGATGCGGCTGGTCAAAAGCTGCTCGACCGTTTTTACGCCTCATACAGCATCAATGATTTCTTTAATACAACCAGTGATGATAAGCAATTAGTCAAGATTTTGAAGAAAATTGCGGATAAGGCACCAAAGAATAATTCGGATAAGGTAGTTAAAAAGTTTACGACTGAAGAAAATGGCAAGCTGGTCTTTAAAGAAAATCCACCACGTGCTAGACGGATTTCTGATCAAACTTATCAGGAATTAGTTAGTGCGATGGAAGAGTATCAAAAGAAGCTTTCACCTGATGTAAAGGTGCTGTTGAGCAGTTTTGAACTGACTGACATTATTCGTTACAGCGTAGGTGTTGGTAGCTTTGGTACACGCTGCTATCTGGTTTTACTGACAGGTAGAGACGGTAGTCACTTGGTTTTGCAAATCAAAGAAGCAATGCCATCTAAGTATGATTTGTCTAATTTGTCTGTGGCAGAAGCTAAACAGCAAGGTTATGAAGAAGGGCGCCGTGTAATCACCGGTCAAAGCATCTTGCAAACCTTCTATGATCCATTCTTGGGTTATACTGAAGCAGGAGGCCGCAGCTATTATGTGCGTCAATTCAGAGATATGAAGGACTCAATTGATACCACTAAGCTGGATGAAGAAAGCTTTGAAGCTTATGCGACGCTTTGTGCCTTCATCTTGGCCCGAGCTCATTGTCAAAGTCCAACGGCAGCAATGATTTATGGCTACTTGCAAGAAAGTAAGCAATTTGATAAGTGTATGGCTGATTGGGCTGTCGCTTATAGTAAGCAAGTAGAACAAGATTACGAAGCTTTTACGAAGTATCTGCGCGGTGAATATGATAGTAGACTGAGGAGGAAGAGAAAATGACTAATACTAATTTAGTAGTAATTGACTTGGGTTCCAACTCGGTCAGAATGCAGATTTCACAAATAGACGATTATGGTGGCTATACAGTCATGGGTTACTTTAGAGAGTATGTCCGTTTGTCTGAAAATATGGGCAAAGAAATGACGCTTAAAGAAGAACCAATGAACAGAACGATTCAAGCTTTGAAAGACTTTAAAACCAGATATACGCAATATGATAATGTGGTCGTCAAAGCGGTAGCAACGGCTGCAGTTCGCGGAGCAAAGAACCAAGCGGAATTCTTAAAACGAGTAAAAGATGAAGTTGGACTGGACTTGCAGGTGATCTCAGGTAGTACCGAAGCATACTTGGACTACGTTGGCGTAGTTAATACCTTGCCAGTCAGAAACGGCATTATCATGGATTGTGGTGGTGCTTCAACGGAGCTGATTTGGGTTCAAAATGGTGCCTGCAAAGAACGGGTAAGTATTCCAATCGGTTCAGTCGTTTTGTCGCAAAACTATAACTTAGCTGATACCATTTCAGCTAGTGATTTGTATAGCGCAATGAATGCGGCAGGGCAGAAAATTTCAACGGTGCGCTGGCTAGGACAAGTGCATAATTTGCCATTAATTGCACTTGGCGGTAGTAACCGGACAATCGCGAAGATTCACCGACGAGAGGTTACTGATGAAGTTGATGAGTTGCCTGACATTCATGGGATGCACTTGCCACCACACTATATCTTTAACTTGATTAGTAAATTGATCACCATGAATAAAGATGAACGGATGAAGATTCCTGGTTTAGCCAAGCACCGAGCAGACGTGATCGTCGGTGGTTTGATCCCGATTAGCTTAGTATTGCGTAACTTGCAGGTTAGTGAAGTGATCTTTTCTAACTGCGGTTTGCGTGAGGGTATTTTGTTTGAATACTTGCGTAAAAATAGAAAAGAATAATTTATCAATCCAAGACAGTTGTCTTGGATTTTTTGGATAGAAAGCATAAGGAAAAACTATAGATTTTCATTTACAATAGATATTGGTAATGTATAAATCTTGATGGCAAATTATAGTTAATCAATCGAAAGAAAGGACCAAATAATATGCCATACGGATACATTACCAAATTAGGTGATAAATTAACTCGTGAACACGTTCGCTACAATAACAGATACGGAATCGCTATTGCAGCCGACATTTACTACGCAAAAGATATAGATAAAAATGCTAAATACCCTGCTTTGATTAATGAAGGGCTTGAAATTAGAGAAATCGATTTTCAAAACCGTGCCAGTCTAGAAAAGGCTTTTGCAGGGATTGATACCTTTGTTTATGTCGCAAGTAAAACCTACTCTGTCTTTGATCGAGTGGGCGAGCTAGAAAATGTCTTGGCTGCGATGAAGACCAATGGTATTAAGAATCTTGTGGCGATGAGCTTTATTGCAGATCAAGAAGATAACCCATTTGTGATGTCACCATTCTACGGTTATTTGCCAAGACGACTTGCAGGTACTGATCTTAATTATGCAATTGCTAAAAACAGTTTGTATGCTGATCCATTAGTGCCATACTTGCCAGAATTAATCGAGAGAAAAGGTTTGATCTACCCAGTAGGTAAGCAAGCCATGAGTTTTATTACCTTGGAAGACTCAGCTGAAGCAATGGCTACCATGGCACTTAATAAAGATGTTTTAAATAGCAGAAGAACGTACTTGCTAACTCAAAGGCGTTCTTACACCATGCCAGAACTTGGTGCAATGGGAAAGACATCAGCTCCTGGTCAGTTATCAATTGACGATTTAAGAAATGCGGAAAATTACTTGGAAGTAAAATAAGCAGATAAATTTAAGATCTCGACAAAAAGTCGAGTTTTTTTAATATAAAAAGTTTTTAAAGCAGGTTGTTACTAAATATTTTATAAAAAATAAACTATCTCTGCCTCACTCATTAACATACCTAAACAAACTTACAAAAACTAAAAAAGTAACCGTTCAAAAGTACTCATTCTTGCTGACTTACTAAAAATAAGCTATATTTGAATTGAAATTTGATTAATATATTCTATGAATCTAAGGGGGGAAAGATTATGTAAATTTTTGTAGCAGGTGGTTCAAGTCGTGTTGCAACAGAATTAATTAAAGACTTAGTTGCGGATAGTAATACTGTCGTAGCTGGCGCACGTCATGAAGATCATATTATTAAGTTAGATAATGTTAAGGCTGTTCACATGGATCTTCATTCAAGCGTTGATGATTTAGCTAAATTAATGAAAGGCAGAGATGCTGTTTACTTCACCGCTGGTTCACGTGGTAAAGATCTGCTTCAAACAGATGCATATGGTGCTGTAAAGACCATGCAAGCAGCAAAGAAGCTTGGTATTGAAAGATATATCTTAGTTCAATCTTTACTTTGGAACCTGACAAGTGGCATATCGATGGCTTGGATCAAATATTAGATTATACCATTGCCAAGTACTTTGCAGATAACTTCTTAGTAAACCAAAGTGATCTTAAATATACTATTTTGCAACCAACTAACTTAACTGAGGAAAAGGGTACAGGTAAGATAAGTCTAGATGTAACTGGAGTAACTTCTAACCCAATTCCTGATGTACAAAGACATTGGCTGAAATCCTCAAGCATGATAATACTATTGGTAAGGTTATCATGATGAAGTCTGGCGATATACCAATTGATGAAGCTTTAGCCAGTGTTAAGTAAAGTAACTAAAAAGCATCCCTAAATTTGGGATGCTTTTTTTGTACAATAATTTTTTAGTTCATCATTTTATTCAAAGAGATCATTTCTAATAAAGTTTGAGCAGTAGAACTACCTTCATTACCACCCTTTAAGCCAGCTCTTTGCCAAGCTTGTTCAATATCATCAGTTGTTAAAATTCCAAATGTGACAGGTATCTTGGTTTCCAAATTAATTTGCATAATTGCACTTGTAACATTTTGAATAATCATACTGTAGTGATCAGTTTCACCCCTGATCACAGCACCTAAAGTCATGATGCCATCAATATTTATCACTAAGCATAATCTTTTTAGCGGTAAAGCCGATTTCAAAAGCACCAGACACCCAATAAACATCAATATTCTTTTCGTTTACTCCAAATTGCTTAAGGGTAGCCAATGCACCGTCAACTAAATGATGGGTAACAATCTCATTAAACTTTGAGGCTACAATAACAATCTTTACATCATTATTTTTAAAATTACCTTGGATAAATTTTCTGATGAAGAAAAGCAAAAATTAGCTGATATGCAAGAGCAATTTAAAGCTGCACAAAAAGAAGAGCCTACAAATTTGAGGGAACATTTGCAAGCTTTCAATGATGGGGTAATAGCCATCATCATTACGATCATTGTGTTGGAAATACAACCAGCTATCAACGAGGTTCATTATCAAGGATTCTTAAGTGATATAGCGGTATTTTTAATCACTTTCTTTATAGTTGCCGACTTTTGGTATGACCTGCATTTGTCGTTCTCATATTATATTTTTAGACCGACAAAAACAGTGGCGATTATGGACTTTCTGCTGTTAGCGGATCTATCTCTTTTTCCGGTAATGACCAAATGGATCATGGCTGAAACATCGACTTTTGCAGTAGTGAACTTTGGTGTTGTCTTTTTAATTGCAAAAGTAGTTGAAATTCTGACTCAATATTTTGGGGCAAAAGAGACGGTGAAGGATTCACAAATAATGCGAATTGTTATGAATAAATCATTTGTAATACGAAGCGTATTTGATCTAGTTATTAATATTATTTTGATAATCATGTCTCTTTATATTCCAAGAGTAGCAATGATTTTGTATCTGATTATTCCAGTGATTTCATTTATTTTCCCTAATCGAATTAGATTAACCAATAAAGATTAATATTCAAGACACTTTTTAAGAAGTGTCTTTTTGTTTTGGGTCGAATTATTAGTACTTGTAAGAAAAAGATGCTACAATTAAAGAAAGCGGTTTAAAGGAGGCTTTATATGAAATATACCAAAACAAAAGAAATTTTAAATCAAGCAGTTGCTGATTTAACTCAACTTATCATGATTACTCGTCAACAGCATTGGTACATGAGAGGTCCAAACTTTTTGAAACTTCACCCATACCTCGACGATGTTATGGACGAGCTTGATGAACAAAGAGATTTAATTTCGGAAAGATTAATTACCATTGATGGGTCACCTTATTCAAGTTTATCTGAAGTATTGAAACATACTAAACTAGAAGACAAGCCTGGGGAATGGGGCATTTCGACTAAAGATAGATTCAAGACCATTATTGCTGGCTATCGCTATTTAGATAAGCTTTATGAAGAAGGAATTAAAGCTAGTGATGAAGAAGGGGACTACGGTAGCAACGATATTTTGACTAGCTGTCATACGGATATCGAAAAGAGAATCTGGATGATGCAAGCTGAGATTAATGAAGCTCCTGAAATCGATAAGTAACTAATGAAATTTAATTCTTTACAAGACACTTATACGTTAAACAATGGTGTTAAGATACCGATCATTGGCTTTGGTACTTGGCAAACGCCAGATGGTGAAGTTGCTAAGGAATCAGTTTTGGCAGCTTTAAATGCTGGCTATCGTCACATTGATACTGCCAAGGCCTATGGCAATGAAGATAGTGTTGGTGAAGCAATTCAAAGGAGTGGCATTAATCGTCATGAATTGTTTATCACTACTAAGCTATGGAATGCTGATCACGGCTATGACAAGACTAAGAAAGCAATTGATCAAAGTTTGCTTGACTTAAAGCTTGACTACCTTGACATGTATTTGATTCACTGGCCAAATCCAGCTAACATGCGCGACAACTGGGCTGAATTAAATTCAGAAAGTTGGAGAGCTATGGAAGAAGCTGTCAAAGCTGGTAAGATTCGTGCCATTGGTGTTTCTAACTTTAGAAAGCGTCACCTTGATGCATTGATGGAAAATGCTGAAATCAAGCCTGTCGTTAACCAAATTTTCTTAAACCCAAGTGACTTACAACCTGAGGTTGTTGCTGAAAATAAGAAATACGATATGCTTAACGAAGCCTACAGTCCACTTGGTACAGGTGGTTTGTTAGGTAACGATGTAGTTAAAGGAGTTGCCGCAAATTATGGCAAGTCTCCAGCACAAGTTTTGATTCGTTGGTCATTACAACATGGTTTCTTACCACTTCCTAAGTCAGTTCACCCAGAATACATCAAGGCAAATGCAGAAGTATTTGATTTTGAAATTAGTCCTGAAGATATGGTTAAGCTTGATGGATTACATGGTGTAGCTGGTTTGGCTAATGATCCAGATAAAGTTAACTTCTAATAGATAAAGAAAAGAATTAATCCAAATGACGGATTAATTCTTTTTTAGTGTCTTGATTAAATTTTTAGTAGCTGCATTGCTTTTATCGTTATAGATAATGCCAAATTGGGCGTTGCAATTCCAGTTGAAACTTTTTGATTTAAGTAAGGGATGCGCGGTTTGCCAGTCCTCCGCAGAACAAAGAATCCAGTTGTTAGACACCGCATTATTAAGTATATTCATATAAATCTTTCAACCATTTAATAATAATATCTGCTGAACCATCAATGTATTGCTTCCAAGTATTGGTATCAGCCTTATAGTGAGAATAGTTTAATTCTTCGTTTAAAGCTGCTTCTTTAGTTAAATGATAGTCAGCATGTTTCTTTTGCATGAATGAATCAACGGCAAAAGCACCTTCGATGTAATTACCGCTACCACCTAAATTATGACCTTTTTCAACTACTAAAACTGATTGGCTGTTGTGTGCAGCTTCATAAGCAGCGACAAGTCCACTAGCACCGCCGCCGATGATAATAACATCATAATTGTTCTTTAAACTCATAATTAAAACCTCCACAGCTTTATTGTTTGCGCTTATATTATAGATAGAATCAGTTGTATAAAGAAGGTATGGTAAATAATATAAAAACTCGTTCTTTGCAAGAGGAGATGAAAGTAATGACTAAATCAAACAATGATTTTGAAGATATAGCTAGATGGCGTATGGATTTTTGCCGTGAGTCTGGAGTAACGATTAATGATGAAGAATATTTTATCGATAAAGTCCAAACTTATGGCTACCGTGAAATTATTTATCAGTATCTTGACCATTTTATTGAAAACGATAGCGAGAAGGTTAGACCAAATACAACTTTTGAAGAAATATATGCTTTTTATCAACTAGATCAGAGATTAAAAAATGAAGCATTAATTGACTTGCAACTATTTGAACAAACATTTAAAGCTACACTAATCGATGTAATAGAGTTGTACGTAGCGCACTAAAAGCTAAAAAGTTCAATTTTTATCAAGAGTCTAGATTAAAACTCGAGGATCTTTTAAAAGAAAAACATGTTATGCAGACGGGAAGAGTAATCAGACGTGGTGAATTAAGAAGTAGAATTCGTCGAATTAAAGAAAATTATCTTGAACCGTTCGATGGATATAATTACTTGTACAGTAGTGAAATTACCACATGGGTTCTAATAAAAGAAATGTCATTTGGCGTTGCTTGCAACTTTTTCTTTTTGTTGCACCATAAACAGCAAGCAATAATTTTAAAGCGAGTTTTTAAGAATGACTTGTCACTTGCTGATTTTGAAAAGGTCATCGAGTCCATGCGATATTTCAGGAATCGTGCCGCACACAATTATTCACTGCTGATAATAAAGAATAGTGATGATGAATTTTTATACAATACAGTGTACAAATCACTTTTACGTTTAAAAAATCAAGAACCGGCAAGACGTATGAAGAGCAATTTTAAAGATATTATCAATAAGTATTTGGAAGAATATCTTAAAGAAAAGAATTATTTGCCATCTTTAGATCAATTAAAATTGTCGGATTTACTAAAAGACGATGCCTATGAAAATGGCTGCATCGATTGGAATGCACGAGGTTAATGCATCAATTATCAGTTGTTTTTGCAACTGTTTTAATTATTTTTTATAAAAAAGCATAAATATTAAGCCTACAAGAATTGCACTAAAAAACGTCAATTGATGAAGTAAACCGTAAAAGTTAGATACTTTTGCGTTTTTTTTAATTCAAGCAATAACCTCTTAAATTTAATAACTTTTATAAAAAGACTTATAATTGAGTTAAATATAAGTAATAGTTTTAGAAGGCAGGGATTTATATGTGGCAGTCGATTGTTTTCGGAATTATTCTAATAGTGCTTGGTTTGAGCGAAGTTCGTTCAATCCTTCATTTTGCTTGATATAATTCAAAACGTAAAAAAGTTATTAATGACTCTTTGATTATTTACTCTGTATAGCTTTTAGCATTTTATTTATTATCTTTGGCTTGAGTATGATTTTAGGCACAACGACAATCACACATTTCAGTCACACCGCTTATGTGATTATTGGTATTTGCTTGATCATTATTTCAATTTTGGTGTTTGTCCGTGGACGTAAAATTAGTAATAGCCTTAAAAAAGAAGACGAGCCCCACTTCCAAGCAATGCAAGCTTATTGGATCGCAGCACTTGTTTTAATTAGTGGGATTGTTAGTTTATTTATATAAAAAAGAAAGTCAGAGCATTCAAAAACTGTTCTGACTTTTTCTTTGCAAAAATTAATAACCAGCAAGCCAAAAAATGATCTCTCAAAAAAATAATTAAATAATTTTCGTTTGCTAATATAAAACATGTTTTTCTTATCTTTTTAAAAGTTTTTCTCGACAGCGTTTATTTGCACTTGAAGATAAAAATAACGTCAATTCTTCATAAATGTGAAAGCGGTATAAATGCTTTAATAACAGTATTTTAAGCCGTTGATTGCACCCGAAAATAGTGCTAATTTAGTGCTGATCAGAAATGAAGAAGAACGAGAGGAAAACAAAATGACTAAAATTTATACAGATTACTTCCTTGATGAAGAAGACTTTGACAAAAATCATTTTCACTACAAAAAGCTCAGCATCCCTGATGGTGTTGAAGCTAAGCCTTTAGCAGTGCCACCTGTATTGAAGCCAGATAAAGTATCAGGCAACGATGTTTGGTACACGATTGAATCAATTGAAAGTAAGGTTCAATTGCTGCCAGGTAAAGCAACTAAGACCTGGGGTTACAATGCACCTATTCTTGGTAAAACAATGGTTTTAAAGAGAGGGCAACATGTTCACGTTAAACTAAAGAACAGTTTGCCAGAACTTACTACTTATCACTGGCACGGCATGGAAGTCCCAGGTCCAATCACAGATGGTGGTTGCCACGCACCAGTATATCCAGGTGAAGAAAAAGAGATTGAATTCACTGTTAACCAACCAGCAGCTTTAACTTGGCTTCACGCTCATCCATGTCCATCAACTGCCGCTCAAGTTTGGATGGGCTTAGCAATGGGAGTGGTTGTTACAGATGACCAAGAAGCAAAGTTGCCAATTCCAAAGAACTATGGTGTTGATGAGTTCCCAGTAATTCTGCAAGATCGTACTTACCACAAAGATAACCAACTAGATTATCGTGCTGATTATGATGCAATGGGCATCTTGGGTGAAACTCCATTGATCAATGGTACGATTCGTCCTTATATTAATGTCACTACCCAAAAGGTAAGATTATTATTCTTAGGTGGATCAAATAGACGTGAATGGCGTTTGCACTTTGACGATGATATTGTAATGACGCAAATTGCTGGGGATGATTCCTTCTTGCCACATCCAGTTAAAATGACTAAGATCATGGTTACGCCTGGTGAAAGACTTCAAGTGGTGGTTGACTTCTCAGGCTATCATGAAGGTGATGTCGTAAATCTTTATACTGATGACTTTAAACTCATTGAATTTAGAATTCATCATTTTGAAAAAGACGATTCTGTCATTCCTAACACTTTGTTTGAACCCAAATTACCAGAAGTCGATCCAGATTTGCCTGTTCGCAAAGTTACCATGGATGAACACAACATGATGAATAACAAGCAATTCTCAATGCAAAGAATCGATATGAAGCAAAAGGTAGGGCAAGCTGAATACTGGGATGTAACTAACACTAATACTAAGGAACATGGTATGATTCACCCATTCCACATTCATGGCACCCACTTCACAGTTGTTTCAAGAAATGGACATGAACCATTTCCAAATGAATATGGTTATAAGGACACTATTCCAGTTCGTCCTGGTGAAACGGTTCGTTTAAGAGTCGAATTTCCACTTCTTGGTGTGTTCATGTATCACTGCCACATCATTGAACATGAAGATGCCGGCATGATGGCGCAAATTGAAATCTTTGATTCAGATCATCCTAAGAAATACCACTTAATGGATATGGAAACTTTGACTAAAGCCTTCGCGGAAGAAAAAGGCATTAATCCAGAGGATGTTTGGATGCCAGGTATGGATACCGAAGGCTGTGGTATGGATGATGCAACAACGGGGGCTAGTCAAAAATGATGAATGATAATATTTGGGTAAAATTGTTTTTCGTGATTTTATATGCCGCGATGGCATATTTAACTTTCACAGGCAATATGATGATGGGGATGTATTTGATGGCTGGAGGGATGCTATTATCAGCTCTCTTGTCGTTAGTTAGTTCACTTGCTAAATCTAAGAAATAAAAAGGTTGATAGTTAAAATAATAGAAAAGGCATAATTCTTAAAAATGTAAGAATTATGTCTTTTTCTATATAGCAATGGTAAAGAAATAATATAGCTTATTTCTTCACTTTGGAAACTGTCAAATCTTTTGTGTAAATAGATCTTTCTCGTAAATTGATTTTTTAATTATTTATTTAATCAAAGTAGGATTCTAAGGTGTCCTGAACCTGA
>NZ_LARO01000096.1:0-1646 GCF_000980505.1 Lactobacillus sp. N54.MGS-719 | reverse complement strand
ATCTAGTCAGACTCTTTTCTATTAATATGTTTACAAGTCGAGTCTAACAAGATTGGACTTTTTTTGTTAACTAAAACGATTTAACTAGCACCACGCGTATTTAATAGTATCAAAACACAATAACATCGTGCTTGGCACAAACTACTTCGTCAGGGAAACATTAGGCAAAGCATGTCGCATCGAGCAACCTGTCTGGATAACGCTGCCTGTGAAACAGTCTTTAGTAAACTGAAAGCAGAAATTGGTCCTGATACCAGTTATCGCAATCAAGAAGAATTAAGCCAAGCAATTAATGAATGGATTCACTTTTATAACGAACGCCGTATTCAGACAAAACTAGGCAACCAAACTCCACTTCAATATGAGCAGAATCTAGTTGCCTAGAAAAATATTTATTCAATTTTAAAGCAAGAACATACAGGTTCCAACTTTAAGGGTACACGTCAAACCGCAACCGTTTTTTCAACCTTAGGCACTTAAATTTTTTCCGTTGGCGGCACCAGCACAAACCGCTGGTGGTGATCACGCCCCTGCTCCAGGGCGGCGTGTACTTCCGCAGCGGCCGCAAACGGCTGGCAATTGAGGTCGTCTTCGAGTAACGCACCCGCGGCAAACTGCTGATTTAACCACTTTGCCGCCCGCGCTAGTTGGTCGTCGGTAGCGTGGCTGATGACGAAGCCGCTAATTTGCTTTTGGGCCATGTAAAACTGGCGGACGTCGAAGGTAAAATGATTATCCGCCGGCGCCGTGATCAGCGTGACCTGGCCGCCCTGATTGAGCGCCGCCAAGTTAGCCTGCAATGGCACCTTACCGGACGTATCAATGATGTGATCAAACTGCCGGTCGCACTGGGACGCCACCGGTTCGTGGTAATCCAACGTTAACTCGCTTCCCAATTGCCGACAGCGGTCAAAGTCGCGCGCTGCGGAAGTCGTCGTCACGACCGCCCCTAACTGGTGCGCTAGCTGAATAAACTTACGGCCGACGTTCCCGGCCGCCCCCTCGATTAGGATGGCCTGCCCGCGGGTTAGTTGCATGACGTCTTGCAACACAATCGCGGCCGTCGCGGCCGAATGGACCGCCGCCACCAGTTGGCGGGCGTCCACACCGCATGGCACCGGATAAAGCCGGTCGGCAGCAACCGCCACCATTTCGGCGGTCGCCCCCATCCGCCCGTCGTAACCGGCAGAGTTGGTCCAAACCAAATCACCGACCGCAAAGTTAGTCACGCCGGCCGCCACCCGCAGTACCGTGCCGACCAAATCACGGCCGACAACGTGCGGCGTGGCCAGTGCCGTTTGAAACGCCCCACTACGAACAAAGGTATCGACGTGGTCGACCGCCACGGCCTGCACCCGGACCAGTACCTGATTGGCCCGTAGTTGCGGTTCGTCAATTTCCCGCAATCGTAACGCTTCCGGCCCACCGAGTTGCTCAAAAGTCACTGCCTGCATCTAAAAAAACTCCTCTCATCATTTTAATTATATCTGTCCTTAATTTTAACGAAACTGGGCGAACGCAAAGGTGGCTCGGTTTTCCAAATCTTCTAATTATCGTCACTGAACCAATATTTCCACTAAAAAAGTCGGTAACTACTTGCCGACTCCCGTCCCCTATTTCACTTCCACAAACTTACTCGTTGCGTC
>NZ_LARO01000017.1:0-34170 GCF_000980505.1 Lactobacillus sp. N54.MGS-719 | reverse complement strand
GTCACGGCATTGGCTTCATCTCCACTTTACATAGTAAAAGAAAAAGTGTTGAACGACTACTCCGTCGAGTAATCATCCAACACTAGATTAGTATGTTTTGTATTTTTTCAAAAATAGATTGGATTTCAGAAAAAGTTTAAATTTGTTAAAATGTATAACGATAGTGCGTCTAGTGTTGCTATTTGTAGTAATATAAGGCAAGAGTAAAAAATATATGTTACTTGAGGGAGAAAAAATGGATAAAAAAACACAAATTGACTCTCGAGGCAAACGCATTGGAAAGTTTGTTTTAAAGACAATTGTTTATTTTGCAATCCTGATGGCCCTTATCTATTTGTATGAATATAGTGGACTTACTTCAGTTCACTTCATTTACAACGAATTTTAAGGTAGGTGCTGTCACATGATTCAAGATGTTATTAAGAAGATCGACGAGATAGCAGAACAAGAACCAGATCGTGTTGTTTACGACTATCTTGGCAAAACTAATACATATGGTGACCTTAAGAAGCGTTCTAACGCTTGGGCACACAAGATTGCTAGCTTAGATATTTCAGATGATGCTCCAATTATGATTTGGGGTGGTCAAACCTTTGAAATGATCGCTAGTTTTTTAGGCTGTGTTAAAACTGGTCACGCTTATATTCCAATTGCTAGTTACTCAAACGCTGAACGTTTGACCATGATTCAAGATGTTTCAAAATCACCATTGGTTTTGGAAATTGACCCATTGCCAGACGTTAACTTAGACAACGTTAAGGTACTTAAGGCTAGTGAAGTTGAAGATGGCGACTTCACTGTTGACGAAAGCAAATTTGTTGAAGGCGATGAAAACTACTACATCATCTTTACTTCAGGTACTACTGGTAAGCCTAAGGGTGTACAAATCAGTCACGATAACTTACTCAGCTTTGTAAACTGGGAGTTATCAGACTTTAATTTGCCAGAACACCCAAGTTTCTTGGCCCAAGCTCCATACTCATTCGACTTGTCAGTAATGAGTCTTTACCCTGCACTTGTTTCAGCAGGTAAGCTTGTTGTATTGCCACACGATGTAACGCAAAACTTTGGTCAATTGTTCCAAACTTTGCCAAAGATGCAATTTAATGTTTGGGTATCAACCCCATCATTTGCACAAATGTGTTTCTTGGATAAGACTTTTGATTCTGAACATCACCCAGACCTCAGTCACTTCTTATTCTGTGGTGAAGAATTACCACACAGCGAAGCAGACATGCTTAAGAAGAGATTCCCAGAAAGCCATATCTTCAACACTTACGGTCCAACCGAAACAACTGTTGCCGTAACGCAAGTTGAAATTACTGACGACGTTCTTAAGAAGTACGACCGTTTACCAATCGGTAAGGTTAAGGAAGACACCAAGATCACTATTGATACTTCAAAGGGTGATAAGCCTGGCGAAGGTGAAATTATCATTAGCGGTCCTAGCGTTTCAAAGGGTTACATGAACAACCCTGAAAAAACTGAAGCTGCCTTCTTCCAAAAGGATGGCGACAAGTACCGTAGCTACCGCAGTGGGGATGCCGGATTCTTTGACGGCGACATGCTCTTCTATCGCGGTAGAATTGACTTCCAAATCAAGTTCAACGGTTACAGAATCGAGCTTGAAGAAATCAACTTCTACTTGAGCAAGAACGAGTACGTCCGTTATGGCGTTGCAGCACCAAAATACAATAAAGATCACACCGTTAAGCAAATCGTAGCGGAGATCGAATTGAAGCACGGTGTAGCACGTCAACACTCAGAAGCCACTTTAACTAAGGCAATTCGTGAAGATTTGGCAAAGAACATCATGCCATACATGCTTCCACAACGTTTTGTTTACCAAGACAAGTTGCCTATTTCTCAAAACGGCAAGGTTGATATCAAGGCGGTTATTAAGGAGGTTAATAAGTAGTGAATTTTAATTTCATTAACTTACAACCTTACTCAAATCCGCAATATTTCGTTTACTTGATGATTGCTTTAATTCCAATCATTATTGGTCTTTATAACGGTCGTCGTCTCAAGATATATGAAGCAATTTTCTCAATTGTCTTCTTATTCTTAATCTTTGATGGTAGTCACTGGCAACAAGGTGTAAACCTGATTCTTTGGTTGATTTACGAATTCGCGTTGACCTTTGCTTATCAGTATTATCGTCATCATGGTAAAAATAAGACCTGGATTTTCAGTTTAGCTGTAATTTTGGCCATCATACCATTAGCTGCAGTTAAATATTTGACTGCGTTTCCTGATAATTCAATTAACTTCGTGATCGGTTTCTTGGGTATTTCATATGTAACGTTCAAGACCATTCAAGTTATCATGGAAATGCGTGATGGGGCAATCAAGAAGGTAGATCCTGTAACGTATGCAAGATTCTTGCTCTTCTTCCCAACTATTTCATCAGGTCCTATCGATAGGTATCGCAGATTTAAGAAAGATTACGATAAAGTTCCTACAAGAGACGCATATATTACAGACTTACAATACGCTGTAAGATATTTGTTCCAAGGATTTTTATACAAATTTGTAATTGGTTGGTTCTTTGGTACTTACTGGCTTCCAAGAATCAGCACTGCTGCTTTAGCAGTAGGTAACGCAAATGGTGGTTTGAAGTTATCCTGGTGGTTACTTGCTTATATGTACTGCTACAGTATGTATTTGTTCTTTGACTTCGCAGGTTACTCACTATTTGCGGTATCAATTTCATACTTCATGGGTATTCATACCCCAATGAACTTCAACAAGCCATTTATTTCTAAGAACATCAAAGACTTCTGGAACCGTTGGCACATGACGCTTTCATTCTGGTTCCGTGACTACATCTACATGCGATTCACTTTCTTTGCAATGAAGAAAAAGTTGTTCAAGAATCGTATTAGATTGTCACAGGTCTCATACTTCCTGTTATTCCTAATAATGGGATTCTGGCATGGTTTAACATGGTATTATATTGTGTATGGTTTATTCCATGCCACTGCTATCTGTGTCAACGATATGTGGCTAAGATTTAAGAGAAAACACAAGAAGCAAATTCCACACAACAAGTTCACTGAATGGTTCGCCATTTTCTTAACTTTCAACGTGGTATGTTTCAGTTTCTTGATTTTCTCAGGATTCCTTAGCCAATTATGGTTTGGCTGGAAGTAAAAAATAGAGTAGATTTTTTGAGAGGTATTAATTATGGACACTAAACAAGGCGTATTAGACATTTTGAACGATTTAACTGGTGAAGACTTATCAGACCAAATGGATGAAAACATCTTTGACAATGGTTTGATGGACTCAATGGCAAGTGTACAAATGCTTTTGAGCTTACAAGAAAAATTTGATATCGATGTTCCTGTATCAGAATTCAACCGTGCTGAATGGGACACTCCTAACAAGATTGTTGCAAAGGTGGAAAGCTTAGAAAATGAGTAATAAACGCCGGCTGTGGCAAATTTTTGGCCCAGTCCTTTGCGCTTTTATCCTTTTACTAGTTGTATTCCTACTTCCTTGGGAAAGAACTTTTTCTAAGCAAACCATTTACGAAGCTGCTGCTTCACAAAACACTACTGTCTTCAAGGGCAGCACAATGAAGCAAGAAGCATACAATGAGGGTTATGTACCATTCTATGGTTCAAGTGAATTGTCTAGATTCGATCCACTTCACCCTAGTGTTATTGCAGAAAAGTACCACAGAAATTATCGTCCATTCTTACTTGGTGGACCAGGTAGTCAATCTTTGGCTCAATTCCTGGGGATGCAAGGTACAGCTAAACAGCTTAAAAACAAAAAGGCTGTAGTGATCATTTCACCACAATGGTTCACTAAGAAGGGCCAAGATCCTAATGCCTTTGCTTTGTATTATTCACCACTTCAAGCATGTAACTTCTTGTTAAGTGCTAAGAATAATAAGACTGATCGTTATGCTGCACAACGTCTGCTTGATATGCCAGACGTAAAGGGTGAGATTAGAAATAGTCTTAAGCAAATTGCTGCAGGTAAGAAGTTAACTACTTTCCAAAGATTTTACTTAGAAAATCGTCGTAGAATGTTGGTTAACGAAGACAACTTCTTTAGTTCATTCCAATTGCGTGACCGTGTAAATAAGATCCACGATAGAGCTAAGGTTTTGCCTAGTGCTTATTCTGTTGCTGCCTTGAACAAGGTTGCTGAAGAACAAGCTGCAGCACACACTAATTCAAACAACTTGGGAATCGACAATACTTTCTTTAGAACTCGTTTGCCTAAGAAGGTATTGAAGAACCTCAAGGGCAGTCAACGTCACTTTAACTACGTAAAATCAGTTGAATACGCTGACTTCCAATTGATGCTAGAACAATTTGCTAAGCAACATACCAATGTTTTGTTCATTATTCCACCTATCAACGGTAAGTGGATGAAGTACACTGGCTTGTCAGCTAAGATGTACCAAGAATCAGTTGCTAAGATGGAACAACAATTGACTAGCCAAGGCTTTGAAAACATTGCTGATCTTTCAAGACGTGGTAATGAAAAGTACTTCATGCAAGATACTATTCACCTTGGTTGGAAAGGTTGGGTAGCTGTTGATCAAGCCGTTAGACCATTTATGAAATTGCCTAACGAGCGTTACAACTACGATATGTCTAACTACTATTACTCAAAGAAGTGGCAGAATAAAGACAATGTTAAGCGAGTAAATTTAACTAGCAAAGATCGTTTAAAAGTGAAGTAGTGCGACGGGCTATTAATAGATTAGGTATTAAGGGTTCCGTATTGGTAACAAGCAATATGAAGCCTGTACTGAACTATGCAACAAACAATAGTACTGACACTAGCTACTTGATCAATTCAGTTCAAAAGTCAATGACTGCTGCAATGGTAATGCGCGAGGTGCAGAAAGGTAAGCTTAGCTTAAAAGATAAGCTTTCTAAGTATTATCCAAACGTAGCTGGAGCACAGAAGGTTAGAATCAGCAATCTGCTGGATATGACTTCAGGACTTGATTTAGAGAAGGGTCAAGAGTTAGGCACAAAGAAGTTTATTTCTGACAAGGCTAATATTGACCATGATCAGAAATACACCGTGTTTGATGCTAAGATGCTTGGCAAATGGCACTATACTTCAGTTAACTACATTTATCTCTGTGGTATTTTATCCAAGCTTGAACATAAGACTTACGAGCAATTGTTCCGTGAGACTTATATCGAGCCGCTTCACCTTAGGAGAACTGAGTTCTTATGGTCTAACATGTCCAAATTACGCGCCGTTAATTGGGTGCCTGGATATGAGATGAAAGAGGACCAGTACGTAAAGGTAAAGCGTAAAACTGCAGTAAAGGATGCACATAATGAGTTAGGTGCTGGATCGATTGTAATGTCAAATAGCGATTTGGCTAAAACGATTGAATACATTTTGCATGGCAACATGTTAACCAAACATAGCAAGCAGATCCTGTTTAAGGGTAAGGCTCCTACATTCTATAATGGTGGTTTATACAACTTGAAGAAGTATAAGTCAGCTAATGGTGCAGGTGAAGGTTATTACACCTTTATGCGTAGCACTAAGGATGGTAAGAATATGATTATCATTCAAGATAATCACACTGTCCCTGGTGAGTTTGGTAAGATTAAGAAAAAAGTAAATCGCATCATGTCAATCATGATGGAATTATAAAAAAGAGGTCTGATTCCGATTTAATTCGGAGTCAGGCCTTTTTTGGTGGCATATAATTGAGGTAGAAAATAAACTGTAGAAAGTGCAAAATATTATGGAAAAGCTCGTACCTGCAATTATAGGAATAGTATTAATTTTATGTGGTGTGTTGGAATTTTACATGACTTATCGCTATTCTCAAAATATTAAAAAATTGAAGAATCAACCACCAACTGCTCCTTTTGCTATTTGGAGTGGATTAATATTTGGCCTATTTTTCATTGTAGGGCCTATCATCACCATGGCCGGTGGTCTTAAGAATATGAGTCAAATGACGTCAATTATTGGAGGGATTCTATTCTGGATAGCAGCTATTTTCTCCTTAGCCAGGGCAGAACAAATTAGAAAGAAACTCAAGGCAGAAAATAAACCATTATCTAGTTCACCTCAGGCAGTTGCAACGTATGTAATTGTAATTGCGGCCGTTATATCGGGCTTAATTGCAATTTTTTAACAAAGAAAAATTACAATATTTGCGATTAACGCCATATCGCTTGTTTTTTATTTTTTTGAATGCTAAAATCTTCATGTACCGCCACTGATAGTAGTCATTTTCTCCGGTAGCGAAAATGTTATCTTCTATATGTGGTCAGAGGTGGCGGTCAACACTGTGTGAGCCTAGTTCCGTTGTTGGTGGAATTAGGCTTTTTTTGATGCAATTTTTTCTGAATATTGTATATAATTTAATAATAATACTTATTTGAAAGTGAGAGGAAATAAATGTCTACTACACGAAAGGAATTAAAGGATAACGCTAAGCATGCTCTTCGCGGCAATTGGACTTGGGCTGTTGTTATCGCTTTGATTAACGGCTTAGTTGTCTGGATCTTAACTTCAGGCGGTCACAAGCTTGATAGTTTTTATATGGATTACGATGGAAATAATGTATTTTTCCAATTTCTTAGTCCAGTAGGTAGCATCTTAGCTTGGGTGGCTGATTTCATCGTATTAAGTTTGACCATTTCATTTTTGAACTTAAGAGATAACGAAGATACAAGCGATGAAAAGCCATACATCGCTGCCTTTTCAGTTTTCACCGAAAATCGCTTTGGCCCAGAATGTATTAACTTCGTAATGACCAGTATTTTTACATTCTTGTGGAGTTTATTACTGATCATTCCTGGTATCGTTAAAGGCTATTCATATGCAATGACGCCATACATCGTTAGCGACATGGTGGCTAGCGGTAAATCAGTTGGTGCTACCGATGGAATTAATGCCAGCAAGGAATTGATGAACGGACACAAGATGGACTTGTTTATCTTTGATTTAAGTTTCCTTGGTTGGTATATTCTTGGTAGTATTCCAGCTGGTATCGGTCTTTTGTGGGTTATCCCATATTACCAAACTGCTAAGGCTAACTTCTACCGTAACTTGGCCGGTGACAGATACTTAAAGTAAAAAAATAAATTAAGCATGAAAAAACACCAGGTAAATTTCTTACCTGGTGTTTTGTTGTTAGTCTTTATTAATATTAGTAGAGGTTAGCTGTCTTAACGTAAGTATTCTTACCGATCCGGTAGTACTTAACACCATTAATGTTCTTCTTCTTACCGTGGGTAGTAACAGTAGTGTTCTTCTTCAAAGTCTTGCGGTTAGCTTTACGATTACCGTTCTTGTCGTAAACGTGAGCTGCGTGCTTCAACACACGAGCCTTAGTTGAGCTCTTAGTAGGAGCTTGAGAAACGGCACTTGATGATGAAGAAGTAAGTGGCAATACGTTGATGTTACCGTCTACGTTAAGACCACGCCAGTTATCAGCAAATTGCCAAATTGAAACACCCTTCATTGATGGGAAGTAGCTGAAGTTTGGCTTGTCGATACGGCCAGCAACTGCGTATGAAGCAACCCATAAACTGTTAGGGAACTGGTTAATAACAGCGTTGGTGTTGATGTTATTTCTCAAAACTGATGAACTTGCGTATAAAAGTGGCTTGTAGCCTGCTGACTTAACTTGTTGCATGAAGGCAATGATTGCGTTAGCAGTAACGCTCTTACCCATGTTGATGTTGTTACCATCGCCTGATTCATAGTCACAAGCAAGGTATGAACCTGGTGCAAAACCTACGGCCTTAGCTGAAGCGACTGCGTAGTTTGCTTCACGTTTAGCAACAGCGCTGTTAGCACTGAAAGTAGCGAAGTGGTAGCCCATTGGCATCATGTTTTGTGCACGTGCACTAGCAACTTGTGCACTAGCCTTAGGGTTTCTGTAACTAGTACCTTCACTAACCTTAACTACGGCAAACTTAGCACCTGATTTTGCATGAGTTGAAAGATCAGCACTTTGGTAACTTGCAACGTCGATACCAAGTGAACGAGCAGCAACTGAAGTAGTTGAAGCTTGAACAGTCTTGTTTTGAGTATGTAAGGTGTTAACTACGGCAACTGAAGTAGTTGATAATGCAGCAACAAGTGCTAATTTTGTAATAAATCTCTTCTTTAATGACAACTTTATTCCCCCGAATATTATTCTTTAATTGTTAGTCTAAATTTTATCTTCATAGAAACATTTCAAGGATAATAAGAATAACGTACTGGGTCAAGAGAACTAACGGTAAAATAAACTAGAAGTAACATTATAGTAAATAATGTAATCAAATTGTATTATTTGAAGAAGAAAATAAGCTAAATTTTTTCTAAAAAAGTTCGGCTTTTATCCACTTTATTCCCAAAAAATCGAATTTCCACGTATAATAAGAAGGCAATATTGAAACTAACGTAGATTTGAGGCTTTTCTGTTGAATAAAAAAATCTTATCCGGCTCTTTCTGGCTATCATTCGGTAGTATCGTATCTAGAATACTGGGAGTCGTTTATTTAATTCCGTGGTTAATCATGCTTGGCAGTTACCACAACCAATTAAACGCACAGGCTCTGTTCAATTCTTCATACACCCCATATGCGCTTTTTTTGTCTATTGGTACTGCAGGGCTTCCTTCAGTTATTGCCCGGGAAGTATCACAGTTAAATTCGCAAAATAGATACAAGGATAGTTTATACATTACTAAACTGGGACTGATCATCATGTTCGTCATGGGACTAGCCTGTGGTGTTTTGCTTTATGTAACGGCACCAATTATTGCTAAAAACAGTCCGGTAGATTCCGTTGCCAGTGCGACTATTTCCATTCGTGTATTGGTTCCAGCCGTAGTAATTTTGCCATCAATGAGTATGGTGAGAGGCTGGTTCCAGGGAAATAACGATATGAAGCCGTACGGAATTTCCCAATTATGGGAACAGTTCGCCAGAATCCTCTTTATCCTTTTATCTACGTTCTTAGTTATCGAAGTCTTTCACCATGATTATGTGACTGCCGTTTACTTTAGTGTATTCGGTGCCTGTGTCGGCGCTATTGCCAGTTATTTGTACCTCTTTGCGTATATGCGCAAGCAGTGGGGGCATTACAAGGGCCTAATCGATAAAAGCACTCCACGTGCCTTAAACAACGTCTCACGGAGTTTGCTTAATTTATGGTATGCCTCAATTCCATTTGTTTTGCTTGGTTCCTTTATTACCGTGACGCAGCTGGTCGACCAACTTTTGTTTAAACAAATTTTGCTCAGTTTCAACCACATGAGCACAACCTATGTTAGTTATCTCTACACGATTTTCTCAGCTAACCCAAGTAAGATCACTACGGTGATTATTTCACTCGCTACAGCTGTTTCTGAGACGAGTCTGCCGCTTTTAGCAGGGCTTAGGTATAAATCCAAGGATAGCGTCGAAAGCATCAGAAAACTGCTCTTAGAGAACTACAGACTACTTCTGTTTGTCCTTCTTCCGGTAGTCGCACTTGGAGCCTTTGCCTCATCACCAGTTTATTCAGTACTATTTTCACACGATAACCTTGGTGCATATTACCTTGTAGAAAATATCGTCCAAAGTTTACTAGCAGGGTTGGTCATGAACTCACTTACTTTGCTTCTTGCTTTGAACATGAACAAGCTAGCCGTTATTTACATGATGTGGGGTATCCTGACCAAGATCGTTTTGCAGGTGCCACTAACAATGATGATGAATGCGGATGGTGCGATTCTTTCAACCGACATCGCATTCTTGTTCGTAATTTTGCTCAGCTACCACAAGCTCGACAAGACTTATGGCGTAAAGCTGAGAAGCTTACTCCCAATTATCGTTTCTAACGAAATTTATATTGTTTTGTTATTCGTTTACCAATTTCTTTTCGGCTATCGTTTCAATAATTTGGGCCGCATGGGCAGTTTTATCTACCTCGCAATTTTCGGTTTGGCATTCTTAGGCATTTATATTTTGATTGCCAACTGGATGGGAACGTCCGAAACAATCTTCGGCAAAAAAATTGGGTATCGCTATTACAGATACAAGCATTACCAATAAAATGAAAATTTAGACAGAAAAAACCAACAAGAATTTTCTTGTTGGCTTTTTTAATTAATATCTTCTGTTAATATCACCCATACTGGAGCGCATGGTTTCATCAACGTACTTAGACACTTCATCGTCTGAGTCCCATAAAGCTTCTTTAACTTCCTTATGGTTCATTTGGTTAACAAGGTAGAATTTCAAAGCCTTGTTGATTAAGTCGCTAAATTCAACATCATGATTCTCGCTATATTTATCGATTAATTTACGAACATCACTGTTCATTTCAAAGTGTTTTCTTGCCATTTTTTTACTCCACCTTTTCTTATGGAAATAATTATAGCATAGTAGCCATTAATCGATAGATGACAAAGCATCTAGCATGTTGATGCGTTTGATCTTTTGGTGAACGACGATGGCCAATGCGGCCGTGATCATGGCAGGGATGAGGGCCGAGAAGACGAAGTTCATTGGATACATATTCGGATCAAACATTGCTACATCTGGCGGCAGACTCGTGATGATAAAGTGGTGCAGCCACCAACCAAAGCCAAAGCCTACGATGATGCCAAGACCAGACAAAATGATCGTTTCACGGTAGATGTACATAGTCGTTTCATTATCGTAGAAGCCTAGCACTTTAATCGTGGAGAGCTCACGGATTCTTTCAGCTACGTTAATGTTAGTCAAGTTGTAGATAACCACAACGGCTAGCATTCCTGAAATCAAAATCAAAATGAAGATAACTTCGTTCAAACTACCTGTGAAGCTACCTAGCAATCTTCTGTTGGCGGAACTGGAAATCACTGTTTCAATTGCAGCAGACTTAACCAGCTTACGACTGACGCGATTGATGAAAGCAGAAGAGTGTTTTCTCATGGTGACCAAATATGCATTAGTAACATATTTTTTGCCAGTAGCTTTTTCATATTCTTGTTGATTCATGAAAATGTAGTGCCCTAGGTACATTTCACAAATGCCGTTGACTTTGAAGCGGTATGTTTTACCGTGGCTGTTTTTAAGAGAAATGGTCGAACCCTTTTTAGCATTTAAAATATTGGCCAATTTTTCCGAAATAATTACGCCATTATTGGTCAATTGCAGTTTCTTCTTTGATTGACGTTCTCTTAAATTGATCGATTTTTTAAAATTCTTATTTGACTTAGGTACCATCAACATCACATTTTCGGTCGAACCGCTGCTGGCAATGTGCTTGGTTAATTGTTGGTACTGGATTGCATTAGACTGCTTAATACCTTTTTCTTTTAGCAGATTATCTAATTTATTTTGTTCTTTCTTTGTGACATTACTGCTTCTTAACGCAATTACGTCATTTTTTTGAATATCAGAATACTGAATACCGCCAATGCCTTGCAGCGAATCGCGGATACCGAAGCCCATTACTAAAAGTCCGGTACAACCGGCAACACCAATGATGGTCATAAGCATTCTACTCTTATAACGGAAAATGTTGCGCGCAGTAACTTTAGCCGAAAAGCTCATGTGGTTCCATAGCCAACTCCAATGTTCCAGCAAGATTCTTGAACCATTTTTTGGTGGTTTTGGTAAAAGCAAAGCAGATGGTTGCTCACGTAGCGTCTGATGCAAGGTAAAAATTGAAATCACGGTGGTAGAAATCAATGCAACCAATAGGGAAATGAGTAGTGGACCCCAGGCAAAATTAATCTCATAACCGGTACCTAGCGTAGAAGAGGCTAAATAGGCCTTGATGATGAGATCGGGTAGGAACGTGTAACCAAAGCTGGCACCCAAAATAACGCCTAAGATTGCAGCTGATGTGCTATAGAGCAAAAATTTAATAGCAATGGCACCATTGCTGTAGCCAAGTGCTTTTAGCGTCCCAATATTTGTCCGTTCTTCTTCGACAAAGCGCATCATGGTAGTCAAACTGACAAAGGCTGCTACGGCGAAGAGAAAGCCAGGGAAGACATTAGCGAGGACTTCGACACGTTCTGAATCAGCACGGTAAGAAGCGTAGCCTTGGCTTTCTTCACGACCACTGATTGTGTAGCTCGGGTAAGTAATTTTGATCTTATTTTTAGGTACTTTAATTTGGGCTGGATCAACAGAGATGCCACGCTTTAGCATTTGCTCAGCTGCTTTTTTACGGTACTGATTTTTATACATCGTGACGTATTTTTGATGTTTATCAGCACGGTTCTTGTTTAAAGCAGTTTGCAGCTTGTCTTGATCGTGGTAGACGCGGTTACGGTAAGTTACGCTAAATGGGCTCAAATTCTGGGTATTTTTAAACGTTACACGTGAAACTTGGTACACAGGAGAAGCAAATGCACTTGGAGTAGTAACTGCAATCCCAGTTAAACGACCGTTGCCAATGTTAGTTTGTCCAATTTGATTCTTGTCCAAAAACTCGCTTGCTTTGACAAAGCCAACGATTTTAAAAGTTTTATTCTTTAAAATACCAGGCTTAGTAAAAGTGATTTTTTGTCCGATGCGATATTTCTTTTTAAGCAAATAAGATAGCGCGATTTCATTTCTATTTTTCGGGAAATGACCACTAATTAGCTCATAGCTTGAAAGATCTCCCGATTTTGAAAAGACGCGCAGCGTATCATTATTGTGCTTATTTTTTACATCTTGAAAATAGCCAAACGTTGCTTTTTTAACTTCCGATAAATTACGGATTGTCATTCGATCTGTGGAATTGATACCGCAATTTGAAGTAATAGTTACATCGGCCAGATTGTGTTTGTTAAAAAAGTCGGCACCCGTGGCGCGCATATCAGGGCCCGCCATTTTTAAACCAGTAAAGGCAAAAGTACCCAAACCAATTAATAAAATGATGGCGATATAACGGCCTAAGGAATGCGTTATGGCCTGGAAGGCATCCTTCCATAGAATTGTTTTACGCATTTTGCTCACCTACCATTCAATAGTACTGATATCAGCAGGCTTTTTATTAATGTGAATATCCTGAATGCAGCCATCGTGGATGCGGATCACCTTGTCGGCAATTGGAGCAATAGCAGCGTTATGAGTAACGATTAAAACGGTGGAACCATTCTCGCGGCTCATGTTTTGCAGGATCTTTAAGATACGTTTACCAGTTTGGTAGTCGAGTGCTCCTGTAGGTTCATCACATAAAAGCAGCTCTGGCTTTTTGGCAATGGCACGAGCGATAGCTACACGCTGTTGTTCACCACCAGATAGTTGAGCCGGAAAGTTGTTTTCACGATCGCCCAAATCGACGTATTTTAGCGCTTCGTTTGCGTCCATTGCATCCGGTACGATTTGTGCAGCTAATTCCACATTTTCTTTGGCCGTTAAGTTAGGAATTAAGTTGTAGAATTGGAAAACGAAACCGATGTCGTTGCGCCGATACGTCGTCAGCTCTTTAGCGTTATAGCCAGCGATATTTTTGCCAGCAACGATAACATCACCACTGGTATTAGGCTCCATGCCGCCTAGAATGTTAAGCAAAGTAGATTTGCCGGCACCAGATGAGCCAAGGATGATGACTAATTCTCCTTTGGCGACAGAGAAGGTGATATCTTTGTTGGCATAGATTTGCGTATCGCCGGATTGATAAATTTTGGTATTATTTTTAAGTTCAATGTAAGCCATGATTATCATCTTTCTAGCATAATTGTATAATGTCGTTATAACTTTATTTAAACATAAATGTAAGCGCTATATAAAGGAAAATACTATGGTAGATAAGTTAGCAAAATTGCTATTAAAAATAAGAAGATTATCGATCTTCAGAGTCTTTCAGCGAACGCTGGTTATGCTGATGCCGATTGCAATTATTGGTGCATACTTTCAACTTATGCGAAATGCTGTTTTTTCACCAGATAGCTTTATTTATAATGTTTTAAATTTTGATGAAACTATGCCAGACGATATTTGGTATGCTGGTGCTTTTATCAGCAGCGGAATGGTGAGAGCTACTTTTGGGCTATTTGGCTTATATGCAGCATATTTTTCGGCAAGATATACGGCGCGTTTATATAAGAAAGATTCCACTTCGGTCGGTATGACCGCCGTTATTGTAATTATGTTCTGTGCCTATGCTAATAATTTGGGCGACACAACCGGTAATCGCTCGCCGTTTTCTGCCAGTATTTTAAAAGTAAATGCCATGTTGCTGGCTTTGCTGATAGGGTATGTTGTTGGCCAGATTTTTCACTGGTTAGGTAAAGATCATGAGCCGATTGAGTTTGAACATACTAGCCGCATTCGAAAAAGGGCGTGGAATGCGCTATTACCAGCGTCAGTGTCGATCTTAGGCGGTCTGATTTTAGGTGTTTCAATTTATGAACTGCAAATCAGAATTATGAGTTCGGATACTTTTAAGACCTTGGTAGCGCAGGTGGAAAATTCAAATAATTTATTTGAAATCATCCTACTATTGATAGTAGTAATGTTCCTAAGCTGGATTGGTATTGGCTATCCACTGAATGCTTTGTCTAATTCAGCCGTTAATACTGCCGCAATGGCAAATCTGAATTATGCTTTAAAACATGGCAGCGCCTGGGACGTTCCCCACAAATTCCTGGGTAGTTCGTTAGTTTATCCATATGCTTGGATGGGCGGAGCCAGTGTTGGTCTTGCTTTGATAATAATTATTCTGCTTGTACGTGAAAATAAGCAAAATGAGAATATTGCCAAAATTAACTTATTGCCGGTAGTCTTTAACTCTAATTGGGGCTTCATGGTAGGGATGCCGATTATTTTGAATCCAGTTTTGTTTTTACCATTTATTATTATTCCTGTGGTCAATGTTTTATTAGCTTCAGCGGCAATTGCACTGCATATTATTGCTCCATGCGTGTATCCAGTGCTAAGAGGGACGCCAGGTATCTTAATTTCATTTTTTGGCTCTAACGGAAACTGGGTTAATTTAGTATTTTCAATCTTGCTATTTATATTGGATATCGAGATGCTTATCCCAATTGCCTCATTGGGCCAAAGAATCGAGAAAGGTCTGAGAGAACGTGAACAAAAGAATGAGTAAAAATCCCAACCTAAAATGGTTAATCCTAACTTTATTGCTGGTTATTCTTTTAGCTATTCCGGGCTACTCTTGGATGAAAAAAGATAACTGGGCTCGAGCACAAAGGCAAAAGTCCATGTTATCACCAGTTATTATGGTGCCAGGCTCAAGTGCTACCACGGAACGATTCAATCAATTAGTTAGACAACTGAATAGCAAAACAGCAACTAAGCATAGTGTGTTAAAGATTAAGGTTTCAACAAAAGGCACATTGTCTTATTCCGGTACCATTGATAAAGATGATAATGAACCAATTATTGTAGTAGGTTTTCAAAATAATCATGACGGCTATAGCAACATCAAAAAGCAAGCAGGCTGGCTTGATCAGGCTTTTTACACATTGACGCAAAATTATCATTTCAATAATTTCAAGGCATTTGGTCACTCAAATGGCGGTCTGATTTGGACATATTGGCTGGAGCATTACTATTCTAGTTATGCTAATGAAATCAAAATGAAGCGCCTGATGACGTTGGGGACGCCATATAATTTTAATGAAAGCAATTTGAAGTACAGAACGCAAATGCTTGAAGACTTTATCAAGAATAAAAATAAGTTGCCAAAGAATTTGGTTGTTTATTCTTTATCCGGTGGTAAAAACTATGAATCCGACGGGATTGTGCCGGAAGCAAGTGTTGCAGCCGGAAAGTATATTTTCCAAAATCAGGTAAAGAGCTACACGGCCATGACAGTAACCGGTCCGGAAGCCGATCACTCGGACCTGCCACAGAATGAACAGGTTGTGCGCTTGATCAAACATTATTTACTAGAAAAGAAGAATAAAAACTTGCGGCCCCCTAGACAAGCTAATAAGAAAAGACAATAATGTAGGTGTCATGAGGTAAGAGTTTTTTATTATCCTGTGGATAAGTCTCTTTGAAAGCTCAACAAAAATTAGTGATAAACTGATTATCTTAAGAAATTCTTTATAATTTGTGAAGCACAATAAGCGCTGATGTATCAGTGTTTATTGTGCTTTTTATTTGCTAAATCACAAAAAATAAAGAAATTGTGGAAAACTTTCAGAAAAAAGCTTGCATTCTGTGGATAACCTGTTATACTAATAAATGTAATAAGTTAGCACTCAAAAGCGTCGAGTGCTAAAAGACTTAAATTTATTTATAGGGAGTGTTTGCATATATGGCATACTTTGACAATGATTTTGACAACTTATTTAACGAATTGAACAGCTCATTCTTTAATGACGACTTCGGCAAGAGAAGTGGCAATGGAAATGGCAACTCAGGTTCAATTCCAATTAACTACTCAAGCAACATGGGAGCAACCCCACAAACTATTCAACAAAATCCTCAAAATCCAAATGAAAAACCAATTGGTGAAGATTTAGTTGAAGAAGCAAAGAACAACAAATTCGACCCAGTTATCGGTCGTGATGAACAAATCGATAACGTAATCGAAATTTTATCAAGACGTAAGAAGAACAATCCAGTTTTAATTGGACCTGCTGGTGTTGGTAAAACCTCTATCGTAGAAGGCTTGGCTGAAAGAATTGCTTCTGGCAACGTTCCAGCTAAGATGGCAAACATGCACATTATTTCAGTAAATATTAACGACATGGTTGCTGGTTCAAGCCTTCGTGGTAGCTTTGAAGAGAGACTTAAGAAAGTTATCGACAAAGCTAAGAGTGATCCTAACATTGTTTTATTCATCGACGAATTACACAACATTGTAGGTGCAGGTTCTACTGATTCAGAAAACAACAACGGTGACGCTGCTAACATCTTGAAGCCAGCTCTTGCAAGCGGTGACTTGAAGTTAATCGGTGCTACTACTACAAGCGAATTCCAAAGAATTGAAAAAGACCCAGCATTATCACGTAGATTCCAAGCTGTACAAGTTCCAGAACCTACTACTGATGTAGCTGTTAAGATTCTGGAAGGCTTGAAGAAGAAATACGAGGACTACCACCACGTAAAATACACTGACGACAGCCTTAAATTAGCCGTTGAATTATCAGAAAGATACATTCAAGGTCGTTACTTACCAGACAAGGCCATCGACTTGATGGATGAAGCTGGTGCTAAGAAGGCTTTGCTTGTACAACCAACTGATGAAAAGAGCTTGAAGAATCAAATCAATGCTCTTGAAGCTAAGAAGTCAGAAGCTGCTAAGGCTGAAGACTACGACAAGGCTTCAGAAATTAAGAACAAGATTGCTGACCTTGAAAAGCAACTTAAGAACGTAGACACTAAGAATACTCCAGAAGTAACTGAGAAAGACATCTACGAAATTATTGAGCAAAAGACTAAAATTCCTATGAGCGAACTCCACGCTGACGAAGCTCAAAAGAACTTAGACCTTGCTAAGAAGTTAAAGCAAAACGTTATTGACCAAGACAGAGCAATTGATGTAATTACTGACGCTATTGCTCGTAAGCAAATCTTTAAAGACAGCGATCGTCCTACTGGTTCATTCTTACTTACTGGTCCTACTGGTGTTGGTAAGACTGAACTTGCTAAGCAATTAGCTATCCAATTATTTGGTAACAAAGACCACTTAATCCGTTTGGACATGAGTGAATACCAAGACGAGATGGCTGTTAACAAGTTAATCGGTTCAGCTCCTGGTTACGTTGGCTACGGTGAAGGTGGTCAATTAACTGAAAAAGTTCGTCACCAACCATACTCATTGATTTTGTTCGATGAAATTGAAAAGGCTAACCCACAAGTCTTCAACGCACTTCTCCAAATTATGGATGATGGTCGTTTGACTGACGCACAAGGCAGAACCGTTTCATTCAAAGACACTATCTTGATTATGACTTCAAACGCAGGCTTCTCAGACAAGCTTCTTGAAGACGGCAAGGTTGACCAAGACAAGTTAATCTCAGCTCTTGAAAACTACTTCAGACCTGAATTCTTGAACCGTTTGGACGCAATCGTTCCATTCAACTCACTTACTGAACAAGACATGGGCAAGATCATCAACATTTACTTGAAGAAGATGTCCCACGTACTTGCTAAGAAGGGTGTAACTGTTGAAGTTTCAGACGAAGCTAAGGCATTCTTGGCAGAAAAGGGTTACGACAAGAAGTTCGGTGCTCGTCCACTTAGAAGAGTTGTTGAACAAAACCTTGAAACTCCAGCTGCTAAGTTGATCTTAAGAGAACCTGACACTAAGAAGGTTGAATTTACTGCTGACGACAAGCACTTGTACTTGAACGGCAAAGCAATCTTCGACATTTCTCCAAAGATTGAAGAAAAGGTTAAGGAAGACGAAGCTAAGGCTGACGACAAGAAAGAAGACTAATTAGTAGTTAATTATTAAAAGGATATTCCCCCGGGAATATCCTTTTTTTGTTATCACGGCTTTTTTGCTAAATTTTGTGTTTAGCTGTATTCTAAGTAAAAAAACTATTGGAGATTTATATGGGTAAACAAAAAGAAGAAAATGAATCATGGGGCAGATTTGTCCTTGATGTAGTAATTATTTGGGCCGTGTTAATGGGAATCTTTTTCTTGCTCTTCCGCTTTGTCTTGAGCAACGATACAGTTTCCGGTCCATCAATGGAACCGAGTTTTGAAAACGGACAACGTTTAATTTCTGTGCGTCATGCCGCAATTAAACGTGGTGAAGTAGTAATCGTTAAGGCACCGGATGAACCAGGTGCTTTGTATATTAAGCGTGTGATCGGTCTTCCTGGCGAAAAGATCGTCAGCAAGAACAATCAAATTTATATCAATGGCAAGAAGTTGGCTCAACCATGGCTGGCTCAAGGCCGGAAGATGGAAGACACTGCAACTGATACTAGCTTTGCAGCTACGCAAAACTTCACAATGAAGTCACTTGCTAGATCACGCCAATTTGCGCAATACTACACCAAGTCGCAATTAACGTATATTAATCAACAAAACCGTATTCCTAAAGGAACCTACTTCGTAATGGGTGACCACCGAAGTGTTTCAAAGGATAGTCGTTATATCGGTACGATCAAGCGTAAGAACATTGTGGGTGTCGTTAAGCTAAGATACTGGCCATTCAATCAATTCAAAGTATATTAAACTGAAAGGATATTTCTTCGGAAATATCCTTTTTGTTATAATGAAAGTAATACAATTCGAGTAAAGAGATAGGAATATGAATAAGAAAACATTTGATTTAATTATCAAAATAATATTGTCAGTTTTGGCCATTGCATCAGGAATCCTAGCTTTCATTTTACGCTGGTCAAGTTATTCAGCTGTTGAAGCAGCCATTTTTGGAATTGCATATTTTATTGCGGCTATTTCGTTTTGTTTTGCGGATAAAAAATATTGGGTTCGAGTAGTGATGATTGTAGCTTTGATGGTTACGATTTTCTTTACGCTTGACCAAGCTCTATTAGGGATGCCACTGGGTATAGGGCAAATTAATAGCGCACTTTATTCACTATTGATGGTTCTACTTGCTTCGCCTGCGATTCTGGGCCTAATCTACTTTAACTTAGAGATGGATCACAGCAACATGGAACTGTTACTAGTGTTTATGCGTATCGTGCTCAGCCTGGAAGTAGGGCTTATTGCATTTATGTTAATCATTATGCTAGAAACAAGTGGCGCATCAATTTGGGCTTTGCCACTTTGGGGACAATATGTCTTTGTTTATGGAATCTTGCTTCTGGTAGTTTTAGACATCGTTTACGCGGTGATCAATTGGTTGAAGTTTTATCGCGGTAAAGTGGCCTGGATTACTACCGCTTTGATGGTGCTTGAGATCATTGCTTGCTTCCCAATGATGGGAGTACTAGATGTAAGTGCAATCGTCTTTGGCTTGGTAGCGATCGCAATTCTGATTTTTACTGCTTACTTGAACAATCATGCCAAAAAAGAATTGCGCAAAAAGTAAGATGGCTTTATAATTCAAAACAAAAAGAATTTTGATGGAGCGTCCGTTTCATTGTCGGTCGCTCTTTTTTCTACTTAGGGAAGGTGCCACTGTGAATGAGAGTAAAAAGTTAAAACGGGGACTGAAAAGCCGTCATGTAACAATGATCGCAATAGGGGGCGCCATTGGTACAGGCTTATTCTTAGGGTCAGGTTCGGCCATTCACAGTGCCGGACCCTCGATTATTTTGTCGTATTTGATTGTCGGGATTATCACGTTCTTTATGATGCGTGCGTTAGGCGAATTGATTTTAGCCGATCCCGACAGCCACTCATTTTTGGAATCGATTAAAAAGTATTTAGGTAAGCGTGCCGAATTTGTAGCAGGCTGGACCTATTGGGCCTGCTGGCTTAGTTTGGCCATGGCCGATTTGACCGCTACAGGGATCTATCTGCGTTACTGGTTTCCATGGCTGCCGCAATGGGTCGGATCACTGGTTATCGTCGTTTTATTAATGCTAATTAACATGGTTAATGTCGGTCTATTTGGGGAGCTTGAAAGCTGGTTCTCCATGATCAAAGTGATCGCTATTGTTGCACTAATCGTTACGGGTGCTGTGATGATCGTGCTGCAAACCAAGGTTAAGGGCGGCACCGTTTCGCTAACCAATTTAGTTAGTCACGGTGGCTTTTTTCCAACCGGAATTTGGGGCTTTTTGCTCTCTTTTCAAATGGTAGTTTTTGCCTTTGTTGGGGTAGAAATCGTAGGTCAAACTGCTAGTGAAACAGCTGATCCGCATAAAGATATTCCAAAGGCAATCAACACTTTGCCAGTCAGAATTGGGCTTTTCTATGTTGGATCAATGCTGGCTATTATGTCAGTTTATCCATGGAACCAAATTAAAACGACGTCTAGTCCGTTTGTCCAAGTATTTACAGGAATTGGCATTACCACTGCAGCAGGAATCTTGAACTTTGTCGTTTTGACAGCTGCATTATCTGCTACTAACAGCGCAATTTTTTCAACGAGTCGTTCGCTTTATTCATTGGCACGTAACGGTCATGCTCCTAAGAAGTTGGGCAATTTAACAAGTAAAGCTATTCCAATGAATGCTTTAATGACTTCATCGACGATTTTATTTGTAGTGGTAATATTGAACTATGTCATGCCAGCTAGGATCTTCGATGTGGTATCGACAGTTTCTACCATCTGTTTCGTTATCGTTTGGATCATGATCATGGCTGCGCATGTTGTGTACCGTAGACAAAATAAGGACAACCTCGGTGAATTTAGAATGCCTGGTTATCCTTTGACTAGCTGGCTCACAATTGCATTTTATGTTGCAATTTTAATTTTGCTGTTCTTTATTGAATCAACAAAATTGGCTTTAATTATTTCGATTATTTTTATCGTAATTTTGGCGATTAGTTATAGTTTTATCAAGAAGAATGAAAGTATTTCCTAAGTGATTTTTTGCAGATGCTAAGAAGGGGAGTTGTGTATGGCAAAGAAAGCACCTGAATTAAAGCGGTCGATGACGGCCGGACAAATGGAAATGATCTCGCTCGGGGGAGCGATCGGAGTGGGTCTATTTATGGGCTCAGCTTCAACTATTAAGTGGACTGGTCCATCAGTACTGCTTGCTTACATGTTTGTAGGATTGATTTTATATATCGTAATGCGAGCTCTGGGAGAAATGCTCTATGTTGATCCTGGTACTGGTTCTTTTGCGGATTATGCCTCAACACACGTGCATCCAATTGCCGGATATTTGGCAGAGTGGGCAAATGTTTTTCAATATATCGTTGTAGGTATTTCAGAAGTTGTGGCGACTACAGAATATTTGCGTTTCTGGTGGCCTGGCACAAGCGACTGGATTGCTGGTATAGTCATTATTTTGTTCTTATTGCTAGCCAATTTAGCCAGTGCTAGAGCGTATGCAACGCTAGAATTCTGGTTTGCGATGATCAAAGTAGTCACGATTATTTTGATGATTGTATTAGGCTTTATGGTCATCTTATTCGGCTTTGGTAATGGCGGACACCCAGTTGGTTTTTCTAACCTATGGAGTCATGGCGGTTTTTTCACAGGCGGTGTAAAAGGCTTCATTTTCTCAATGGCCATTATCGTTGGTTCTTACCAGGGGATCGAACTAATTGGGATCTCTGCTGGTGAAGTAGCCAACCCTCAAGAAGCAATTGTGAAGAGTGTTAAATCTGTTTTATGGCGAATCTTAATCTTTTACGTAGGAGCTATCTTCGTAATTGTGACCATCTATCCTTGGAACGAACTTGGCAGTATTGGTTCACCATTTGTAAATACCTTTGCTAAAGTAGGGATTACGGCCGCAGCTTCTGTAATTAACTTCGTTGTGTTAACCGCAGCTTTATCAGGGGCTAATTCAGGTATTTATTCTTCAAGTCGCATGCTTTATAAATTGGCTCATGAAGGTGAAGCGCCAAAAACATTTAAGTACGTGTCAAAGAGAATTGTTCCAAGTCACGCAATTATCGGTATTACGTCAGGAATTTTCTTGGGCTTTATGTTGAATGTGATTATTCAATTCTTTAATAAGTCTTTGTCAAACGTCTTTGTCATTATTTATAGTTCCTCAGTTTTACCAGGAATGGTGGCATGGTTCGTTATCTTGCTTGCAGAATTAAGATTTAGACGTAAGAATCCGCATTTAATGGAAAAGCATCCATTTAAATTGCCACTATATCCATATTCGAATTACTTTGCTTTGTTCATGTTAACTTTAATCGTAATCTTCATGTTCATTAATCCGGAGACACGTGTTTCAGTTACAGTTGGTGCCATTGTTTTGATCGTGGCAGCTGTAGTTTATGTAATTAAGCATCGTAAAAAGGCTAAATAGACATCAAAATTTAAAATAAGCTAAACTTATAAGTCCAATTACAAATATTAATTGGACTTTTTTGGTAGATTAACTATAATATTAATCACGTATTAAAAGTAAGTAAGGAGGAGTAAGTATGAGTAAACCAATTATTGGAATCTCTGGTTCCGTAATTATCGACGATGGAGGTATTTTTCCAGGATATCATCGTAGCTATGTAAACGAAGACTACGTTGATTCAGTAGTACAAAATGGCGGTGTGCCTTACATCATTCCGTTTACTGAGGATGATGAGGTAATTAGGGAACAACTTAACCATGTCCAAGGTTTAATCCTTTCTGGTGGTCACGACGTTGATCCACATGGTTACGGTGAAGAACCTTTACAAAAAATTGGCGCAACTTGGCCAGAGCGTGATCACTTTGATATGCGCTTGCTTAAATTGGCCGAAGAAAATGGAATTCCGGTTCTTGGTATTTGTCGTGGCGCTCAAATCATTAACGTTGCGCACGGCGGCACGCTTTATCAAGATCTTTCTTACCGCAAAGAATTAACTTTGAAGCACATGCAAGGTCATACGCCTGACCTGCCAACTCATGGAATGAAGGTAAAAGAAGATAGTAAATTGGCTAAAGTTTTGGGTAAGACAGAATTTAGAGTTAATTCATTCCACCACCAATTAATTAAAGATGTCGCTCCAGATCTTATTGCTTCCGCAACTGCTCCAGATGGTGTAGTTGAGGGGTTGGAAAACAAAAAAGGCAATGTGATCGCGGTTCAATGGCATCCGGAAATGCTGCACCGTAATCCTAAAGTTGCCTTCATGAATAATTTATTCAAATTTGTAATTGAGAATGCAAAATAAGAAAAGGGAACATTAAATGAATGAGAAAACAGGAGATAAATTAGGCTTCTGGTCAATTGTCTTGCTGGCCATTAACGCTATTATCGGTTCAGGTATTTTCCTAACTCCAGGTAGTGTGGTTCAACAAGCCGGTTCTAAAGCCTTAATTGTTTACTTTATTGCCGCAATCTTTGCCTCAATTTTGGCAGTTTCGTTTGCGGCCGCATCAAAATATGTAACTAAGTCAGGCGCCGCTTATGCCTACTCTAAGGCCGCTTTTGGTGAAAAGGTCGGCTTCTACATGGGTGTCTTGCGTTACTTCTCAGCCAGCGTTGCATGGGGTGTAATGGCTGTCGGAGTTATTAAGTCGACCATTTCTATTTTTGGCGGCGACCCAAATAAAGCATTAAACGTAACGGTTGGCTTCTTAATCTTGATGGCTATCATTACGATTATTAACTTATTTGGTCAACGCGTATTGAAGTGGGTGATGAACTTGGCCACTATTGGTAAGTTGGCTGCCTTAGTTTTAATCATTATTGCCGGGGTAATATTATTAATTACCACAGGTGCATCAAGCAACTTATCTGAGGTTGATCAAATTAACCAAAATGGTCAAAAAATTGTACCTACTTTAACTACTACGACCTTCGTTATGGCTATCGTTTCAGCGTTTTATGCTTTTACTGGTTTTGAATCAGTAGCTTCAGGTTCCGATGATATGAAGGATCCTGAAAAGAACTTGCCACGTGCAATTCCTTTGGCTATTTTGATCATTGCGGTAGTTTATATTGGCGTTGTAGCAGTTGCTATGGTCCTTAACCCTAAGGCTCTTATGACAACTAAGCAAGTTGTAGCGGTTGCTGCTATCTTTAAGAATGAAATCTTGCGTGACGTGATCTTGGTTGGTGCGCTTGTTTCCATGTTCGGAATTAATGTCGCATCTAGCTTTAATGCACCACGTATCTTGGAAGCAATGGCCCGTGAAGGTCAAATGTCTAAGGCTCTTACTAAGAGAACTAAGAATAATTTTCCAATTAGAACCTTCTTTATCTCAGTAGGTTTAGCAATCTTAATTCCAATGGCCTTTGAATACAACATGGTTAACTTGATCACTTTGAGTGCCATGGTTAGATTCTTAGGTTTCATCGTTGTGCCAATTGCGGTTATTCAATTCTACCGTGGCAAGACTAAGGAAGAAGTCTTGAAGGCAGACAAGAACGCCTGGACTGATGTTGTTGTGCCAATTTTATCAATCGTGATCGTTGTCTTCTTGCTTGTTGAATACAACTGGAAGGCTCAATTCGGTGTAGCTAATGCGGCAGGTCAAATTGTTGGCGTTAACTGGTATGCCATCGCAATGATGGTCTTCGGCTTCGTAATTTTGCCATTGATCATGTCTTGGATTTCAAGAAGCGAATGGAAATAATTGAGTAAAAAATAAAAGTGCATCAGCTGATGCACTTTTTTTATTGCGTTTTTTAAAGTAAATAAATGTGGTCTGCTTCACACTTTTCAACTATGTCTTTTGGCCAGATGCTTGCTTGTACTTCGCCGATGTGGGCTTTACCAAGTAAAAGCATGCAGAGACGTGATTGACCGATACCGCCACCGATAGTGTATGGTAATTCGCCCTTTAAAAGCATTTGGTGGAATGGTAACTTAGCACGTTCTTCGCAGTGGGCTTTCTTAAGTTGTTCGCGCAAGCTTTCTTCGCTAACACGGATACCCATTGAAGAAATCTCAAGCTTCTTTTGTAATGGTTCATACCAGAAGACTAAATCACCGTTTAATTGCCAGTCATCGTAGTCAGGTGCGCGGCCATCGTGTGGCTTACCGCTACGCTTTAACTTGTCACCGATTTTCATGATAAAGACAGCCTTTTCTTCCTTAGCAATTCTGTCTTCACGTTCTTCTGGTGAAAGTTCAGGCCAACGATCTTCCAATTCTTGTGTAGTAATGAATGAAACGTGATCACCCAAGCGGTAAGTAGAACCAGGGTAGCGAGCTGAAACTAATTTTTCGGTTTCTTTGATAGCTCTAAAAATCTTGTTAACAGTGATTTCCAAAGTATCAGTGTTACGTTCTTCCTTGCGGATGATCTTTTCCCAATCCCACTGGTCAACGTAGATTGAGTGGAAGTTGTCGAGGTCTTCATCACGACGAATGGCGTTCATGTTAGTGTAGAGACCTTCATGCATACCGAAGCCGTATCTCTTAAGAGCTAATCTCTTCCACTTGGCAAGAGAGTGCACAACTTCGATGGTATCGTCTTTCGGCATAGCCTTCATGTCAAAAGCAACAGGACGTTCAACACCGTTTAAGTTGTCGTTCAAACCAGTATTTTTTTCGACAAACATTGGTGCAGACATTCTTTGAACGCCTAAGATAGAAGCGAGCTTGTCTTGGAAAGTCTCACGAATGTAGACAATTGCAGCTTCGGTATCGCGGACAGTTAAAGTTGGACGGTAATCTTCAGGTAAAATAAGTTCCATAAAAATCCTCTTTCTAAAAATTATTTTTGTTTTTAGTTGAGAGTAAAGAAAAAGCCCTTCGCTCCCTAGTTGTTAGGGACGAAAGGCTTTTTCCGCGGTACCACCCATGTTGTCTATAAATAGACCTCCTCATGAAGCACTATCATGCTCCACCGGTGTGGTAACGTACCGGAGACGTCTCAACCTACTATAAGAATTGTTAGTTCGGTGAGCTGCTAAAAGTGTTTTTCAATAATCCAGGGTCTATTAGTTTCGCACTAGCACTAATTCACTGGAAAGAATTAGATTATTTACTCGTCTTTTTCATAGCTTTTTAATTTATTTATATGTATTTAACAATATTTCCAACAAAAAAGCAAGAAAAATTTGTGCTATGATAGTTGAGAAAGCGTTTTACTTATAGATATAAAAGATATTCATAAATTTAGAGGATAAGAATGTTAGGTTTTTCAGTTTATCTCGGACATGATTTGACTTCCGAGGATTACAATTATTTATTAGTGATGCGAAATAGTGGCTTCACGTGTGTATTTACCCAGCTTGAAGCGGCAGATACCGATAGTGAAACTATTTTAAAAAGACTAGCCAATTTGACTGATTGGTGTCAAAAGTTGGATTTGAAAATTATTGCGGACGTTTCAGAACCAATCCTGCAGAATCTAGACATCAATGTTAACAGCGTACAACAAATCAAGAGTCTGAATCTAACGGGTATTCGGGTAGACGAGGGCTTTTCAATTGAAATGATTGCCAAGCTGTCTAAAGAGATGCCAGTGGTGCTTAATGCCAGCACGATTACGCAAGATGACATTGATAATTTGAAATACAGCAATGCTAATTTTGAAAAGTTAACTGCAGGTCATAACTTCTACCCACGGCCTGAGACTGGACTTGAAGCTCATTGGATGCATGAGAAAAATAAGTGGCTGCACAAATATGATTTAAAGACCGTGGCCTTTATTGCAGGGAATGGCAAGTTGCGTGGTCCAATCTTTGCTGGATTGCCAACGCTTGAAAAGCAAAGATATGAGAATCCATTGGCTGCAATTTTGGAATTAAAGCGATATGATTGTGACTACATTTTTGTAGGGGATCCGCAATTAACTAGGGATGCAATCGAGACAATCACCAATTATGAAAAAGAGAATGCGATTACGTTGCATCTTGATACTGATATCCCAGAATTGTTTGAAAATGAATGGCACAATAGACCTGATGTCGCACGTGACGTTGTCAGATTGCAAGAGAGTAGGGAGAAGCGTCTTTTACCTACAGAACCACAAGACAATATTTACGCCCGTCCTAAAGGCAGCGTGACGATTGATAATAACCTGTATCAGCGCTATGAAGGCGAGATTCAGATTACCAAACGTGATTTACCATGTGATCAAAAAGTTAATGTCCTAGGGCAGGTTAAGACGTATGATTTGGCTTTGCTTGACTACATTAGCTCGAATACACGCGTGATCTTTAGAAAAGCAACCAAGCAAGAATAAAATTAAGCAATAAGACAAAAAAGTGTCTGGGAAGAAACTAATTTCCAGGCCATGAAAAAGGCGATGAACTTCATAAGAAGTCATCGCTCTTTTTGTATACTTTAAACCCATTCCTTGATATTATTTAATCACCACAAAAAAACAATAGAAAGTGGGCTTAAACATGTATCAAAATTATATCACAGGACAAACTACTTTATCATTAAATTTAGATTTTTCTATCCCTGCAAATCACATTGCCAGTGTTATCAGTGAATTCGTTGATTCTATTCCTAACGAAGTTATCTTAGAAACCACTTCTGATACTGGTCGGCCAGCATATCACCCAGCAATGATGCTTAAGATCTTGCTCTTTGCCTATTCCAGAAGAGTCTTTTCAGGCAGAAAAATTGAAAGAATGCTAGAAGAGAATCTGCCCATGATGATTTTGGCTGACAATAGAAAGATTTCTTATCACACGATCAATAATTTCAGATCAAGCGACCATGCCAATAAGGTAATTAAGCAGTGCTTTGTCTACTTTACTTCATTATTAGAAGATGAGGGATTAATCCGTGAAAATGCAGTTTTTATCGATGGTACTAAGATTGAAGCGGACGCCAACAGGTACACTTTTGTCTGGCGAAAAGCTATTGAGAAGTATCATGCCAAGTTAAAGGAAGACGTGTCTGCTTTATATGAAGAACTGATCAATAAAGAAGTAGTCAAAGCCATGGCCGAAGAAGAAGCCCAAACTAGTCAAGGCTTAGAGATTCTGGCTCAAGAAACGGAAAAAGAAGTTGAGAAGCTGACCGAGAAAATTGATCGAGAACCTAAAGTCGTTCCAGGCGGATCAAAAAATAAGGCCAAGCGCCGTGAATTAAAGAAGATCGCACATAAACTCAGAAAAGATTTTATTCCGCGTGCTAAAAAGTACGAAGAAGCTGAAGAGATCTTTGCTGGCCGTAACAGCTACTCTAAAACAGATCATGATGCCACCTTCATGCATATGAAAGAAGATCATATGAAAAACGGGCAGCTAAAGCCAGGCTACAATATTCAGGCAGCGACTACTAATCAATATATAGTTGATTTTGCCCTGTTTCCTAATCCGACTGACTTTAGAACATTCGAACCATTTCTAGACCAAATGAAGTCCAGAGGAATTCTCGATAAGTTTCAAAATATTGTGGCCGATGCGGGCTATGGCAGTGAATACAATTACTCGATTCTGGAAGAGAATTATTCCGATAAGAACTATCAGATTCCGTATACCCAATACGAAAAAGAACAAACGCGAAAATATAAGAAAGATCCATCAAAGGTCGACAACTGGTACTATAACGAAGAAGAAGACTATTACGTAGATAAATCAGGCGTCCGCTTCAACTTCAAATATTATAGTCAAAGAAAAGATCGATCTACTGGCATGGTCAGAAACTTCAAAATTTATGAAGCCGACGAGTTCCAGCTAACTGAAGAACTGACCCAATTGGCTAAAACCAAAACAGGTCGACAAAGACAGATTCACTACAATCCTAACTGGCAGTATTTAAAAGAAAAAGCAAAAGAGACTCTTCAAAGCAAAGAAGGCAAACGCATCTATGGCTGTCGCAAGTCAGATGTGGAGCCAATTTTTGGGCACATGAAGAGTGTATTTGGTATGCGCAGAACGCATTTAAGAGGCCAAAAGAAAGTCGAAACGGATGTCGGTATCATGTTCATGACGATGAATCTGAAAAAATATGGAGCCAAGAAGAAGGTAAAGCCTTCGAATTTTCATTTCAAAAACAAAAAAACACAGGAATTCACTAAAAATAATGAATTTCTGTGTTTTTATATCCGGGCTAAAAATCGAGTTTCTTCCCAGACACTTTAATATTATCGGGAAAACAGGATTCGAACCTGCGACCCCCTGGTCCCAAACCAGGTGCTCTACCAAACTGAGCCATTTCCCGTTTTTAAGTGCGCCCTGAAGGATTTGAACCTTCAACCTTCTGATTCGTAGTCAGACACTCTATCCAGTTGCGCTAAGGGCGCGTCTGTCTTTCAACTCAATTAGTATAACACAAATATGAGTGATGTCCAATTATTTTTGAAAAAATGCCCGAAAATATAAAAAAGCCTAGTTACTGTCTACCCTCCAGTAACTAGACCTATACTATTCTATCGAAAAAATGACAATAAAACTATACTATCTTAAAATTATTAACAAAAAAACAATGAAACTGTAACGAAAACCATTAGTATCCGCTATCTGTCGCCATCAAAAATATTGTCTTTTACAATAACGTAGTCAACTAACTTGATAGAATTAAGGTCACGACCACCCGCGTAAGAAATAGATGATTGCAAATCTTCTTGCATTTCACGCAAAGTATCTTTAATTGAGCCGCGGAATGGCACTAACATTTGTTTACCTTCCACATTTCTATAAGCACCTTTTTGTACTTCAGAAGCTGAGCCCCAGTATTGTTTATAAGTCTTGCCGTCAATCTTAATGACGTTACCTGGAGATTCTTGGTGTCCTGCAAGCATTGAACCAATCATTACCATTGTAGCGCCGAAACGAACAGACTTCGCAATATCACCGTTATGACGAATACCACCGTCTGCGATTAATGGTTTTGAAGCCACCTTACTACACATACGAAGTGCGGCCAGTTGCCAGCCACCTGTACCAAAGCCTGTCTTGAGTTTGGTGATGCAGGCACGACCAGGACCAACACCAACTTTAGTGGCATCAGCGCCGGCATTTTCAAGTTCACGTACGGCTTCTGGTGTAGCAATGTTACCAGCAGTCAAAAATGAATCAGGCAATTTTTCCTTAATGTACTTGATCATCTTAATTACATAAACTGAATGACCATGGGCTACATCGATTGTGATGTATTCAGGCTTAAGGTTTTGCTTAACCAATTCGTCGATAAAATCATATTCACTATCTTTAATACCGACTGAAATAGAAGCAAAGAGGCCCTTTTCGTGCATCATCTTGATAAAAGGAATTCTCTTCTCCGGTTCAAAACGGTGCATTACATAGTAATAACCGTTTTCTGCTAACCAAACGGCCAAGTCATCATTAATGACGCTTTCCATATTAGCTGGTACAACCGGTATTTTAAATGTTCGGCTTCCGAACTTTACGCTAGTATCCGCGTCACGACGGCTTTTGATGATTCCTTTATTAGGAATAAGTTGGATATCATCATAATCAAAGGCTTCCATACTAAAATAATTACTCAATTTGATTTGCTCCTTATGTAGTGCTTTACCAAACGAAAACTACTATATGGGATAAAATTTAATTTGTCAATATAAAAATCGAACTATGAAAGAAAATAAAAATAAAATAATTCGGATTTTGCATTGACTAATAATTTACAAATTGCTAGACTAGCTTACGTAATATTTATAGAAATTTTTTATGAGGTGAATTTCAAATGACAGCAGTTGCAGTCGTAGGTAGTCAATGGGGCGATGAAGGGAAAGGAAAGATTACTGACTTTTTGAGTAAAGAAGCCGCAATGGCAGTTCGCTCAAATGGTGGTAACAACGCAGGCCACACAATTGATATTGATGGCAAAGAGTTCAAGATGCGTTTGATTCCTTCCGGTATTTTTGCCGCATCTAAGGGTGCAGTAATTGGTAACGGTGTAGTTATCAACCCAGAAGTTATGTTTGGTGAACTTGATAACTTGGAAAAGAACGGAATCGACACCAGCAAGTTAAGAATTTCTAACCGTGCTAACATCATCATGCCTTACGACATTAAGCAAGATGAATACCAAGAAGAAGCTAAGGGTGCTAACAAGATTGGTACTACTAAGAATGGTATTGGACCAACTTACATGGACAAGGCTTCAAGAATCGGTATTCGCGTTTGTGATTTACTTGAAAAAGATACTTTTGAAGAAAAATTACGCCTTAACTTGAAACTTAAGAACGAATTATTTACTAAGGTTTATGGTAAGCCAGCTCTTAAGTTTGAAGACATTTTTGACAAGTACTATGAATACGGCCAAAAGATGAAGAAGTACGTTACTGATACTTCAGTTTTGGTTAACGATGCACTTGATAACGGCGAAAAGGTCCTCTTTGAAGGTGCACAAGGTACTATGCTTGATATTGACGAAGGTACTTACCCATACGTAACTTCATCAAACACTATCTCAGGCGGTATCTGCTCAGGTATTGGTATGGGTGCTAACCGTTTGAACACTGTAATCGGTGTCTGCAAGGCTTACACCACTCGTGTTGGTGAAGGTCCATTCCCAACTGAACTTCTTGATGAAGTTGGTGACAGAATTCGTGACACTGCTCATGAATACGGTACTGTTACCGGTCGTCCACGTCGTGTTGGTTGGTTCGACTCCGTTGCCCTTCGTCACGCTAAGCGTGTGTCAGGCATTAACGGCTTAAGCTTGAACTTGCTTGATGTCTTCTCAGGCTTTGACAAGATTAAGATTGCTACTGCTTACGAACTTGATGGTAAGAAGATTGATTACTACCCAGCAAGTTTGAAGGAACTTTACCGTTGTAAACCTGTTTATGAAGAACTTCCAGCATGGGATGAAGATATTACTCAAGTTAAGACTTGGGATGCTCTTCCAGAAAATGCTAAGAAGTTCTTGAATCGTGTTTCAGAATTGGTCGGTGTACCACTTGTTACTGTTTCAGTTGGTCCTGACCGTGAACAAACTATCGTATTGAAGAATCCATGGGAAATGTAATTTATGATTAATCGTTATACTCGTCCCGAAATGGGCAAAATTTGGACTGATGAAAATAGATACGCAGCTTGGCTTGAAGTAGAAATTGCTGCTACTAGAGCATGGGCTGAACAAGGCGAAGTGCCTAAGGAAGATGCAGAAAAGATTGCTAAGAATGCATCATTTACTGCAGAACGTGTGGCAGAACTTGAGCAAGTAACGCACCACGACGTTGTTGCCTTTACTCGTACAGTTTCTGAAAGCCTTGGACCTGAAAAGAAGTGGGTTCACTTCGGTCTTACTTCTACTGACGTTGTTGATACTGCTCAAGGACTTTTACTTAAGCAAGCTGACAACATTATCAGAAAAGATTTGCATGAATTAAAAGAGACCATTGCGGAAAAGGCTAGAAAATATAAGTACACTGTTGAAATGGGTCGTACTCACGGTGTGCAAGCTGAACCTACTACTTTTGGTTTGAAGCTCGCTCGCTGGTATGCCGAAATCAACCGTGATATTGAACGTTTCGAACACGCAGCCAAAGGGGTAGAATCAGGTAAAATTTCTGGTGCTGTTGGTACTTTTGCTAACGTTCCACCTGAGATCGAAACCAGTGTTATGAAGCAACTCGGTTTAACGCAACAACCAATCACCAGCCAAGTATTGCCACGTGATTTGCACGCAGAATACATCGCAATGCTTGCCTTGATCGCTACAAGTATTGAAAACTGGGCTACCGAAATTCGTGGTTTGCAAAGAAGCGAAATTCATGAAGTTGAAGAACACTTCCGTGCAGGTCAAAAGGGTTCTTCCGCAATGCCTCACAAGCGTAACCCAATTGGTTCAGAAAACCTTTGTGGTATGGCCCGGGTATTGCGTGGTCATGTCGTTACAGCTTATGAAGATGTTGCCCTTTGGCACGAACGTGATATTTCTCACTCAAGTGCTGAACGTGTAATTTTGCCTGATACCACAATCGGTATCGACTACATGTTGCACCGCTTCAACCGTATTTTGAGCAACTTGGATGTCTTCCCAGAAACTATGCTCAAGAACATGGATCGTACCTACGGTTTGATTTACTCACAACGTGTGCTTCTTAAGTTGATTGACGAAGCAGGACTTTCTCGTGAAAAGGCCTATGATATGGTTCAAAAGTTGACTGCTAAGTCATGGAACGAGCAAAAACAATTTAAACCTCTAGTAGAAAATAGCGAAATTATGAACTACCTTTCTAAAGAAGACGTTGATGATGCCTTTGATTATCACTATCACTTGCGTCATGTGGACGAAATCTTCAAGAAGTGTGGTTTAGACTAATTGATAAAATACCTAATAAAGAAGCGTTTGGAGAAATTCCAAGCGCTTTTTTGGTACAATGGGAACATGTTAGAGGGAAAATATCATGAAAAAATTTGGTTCATTTGTTGTTAGATTAATCGTATTGCTTGCTGGTATTGCCCTAGCGGGTTTTCTTGTTTGGCAGTTATTCACTGATGCCACTTTACTTGACGTAGATGTTCAAACTAAGGGTCCAGTTATTGTCGTAATCTACAGTTTGATTGCATTAATTTCATTAGGTGCTGGAGCTAGTTTCTTTACAGATAAAAATTTAGGCTCAACTATTTTCTTGGGAGCAGTTTTAACAGTAATTGCTCTAATTCTCTGGGTGCAAAATCAAGATTTAGCTAATATTTATCGTTGGTACTTTATTTATGGCTTGTTAGTTTCAGTGTTGAGTCCATTTTTTAGAAAAGAAGACTAAAAAAACAAATTCCGAAAAAATTTCGCACCCTTTTTTCTACCTAAAATCAAGTATTATCAGTAATTTCCTTAATTAATTTATACTCTATTTAATTAGAATATTGGTACGAATAGGGTTAGATTAGATAAA